>JBJTRZ010000270.1:0-4246 GCA_046076415.1 Armatimonadota bacterium | reverse complement strand
CCTCCTCGGCGATGGCGGCGAGGGTTTGTGGCGGCGCGAACCGCATACGAAGCGCAATGCCAACCTCTATCCAACCCACGGCCTCGGCCCCATCGCGAACATGATGGATATCAACCGCGGCGACCGGTTCGAAATGCTCGTGTCCGTCTCCTCGCGGGAAGCGGCCTTGACCGAATTTCGCGATGCGAACCTCAAGCCGGGCGATCCCAAGCGCAAGGAAAAGTATGTTTGCGGCGATATGAACACGTCGCTGCTGCGCACCTCCCTTGGACGCACCATCATGCTCCAGCACGACGTCGTCACTCCTCGACCGTACACGCGGCACAACATGATCCAGGGCTCGAAGGGCACCTTCGCCGATTACCCGGCCCGCATCTGCGTGGACGGCCAGCCGGAGGGCGAATCCTGGGCCTCCATCGATAGATGGAAATCCCACGAGGATCCGCTTTGGTCGAAGAACGGCGACATGGCGCGCAAACTCGGTGGCCACGGAGGCATGGACTACATCATGAACTTCCGCTTGATCGAGTGCATGCGCGAGGGGCAAGCTCCGGAGATGGACGTGTACGACGCCGCGGCTTGGAGCGCCCCGTTCCCGCTCTCGGAACTCTCCGTCGCCAAGGGTTCCGCGCCGATCAAGTTCCCCGATTTCACGCGCGGAAACTGGGAACGCAAGCGCTGATCGCCCCTTCGTGAAGATCATCGTCGTCGGTGCCGGACTCGCCGGCCTCGCGTGCGCCCTCCGATTGGCGGGAACCGGATGCGAGGTGCTGCTCCTCGAGTCGAGCGACTCCGTGGGAGGGCGCGTCCGCACCGACGTCGTCGATGGCTTCCGACTGGATCGCGGCTTTCAGGTCCTGTTCACCGAATATCCATCGCTGCCGAACGTCGTGGATATCGGCGCCCTGGAATTGCGACGGTACGATCCGGGCGCACTGATCGCCCAAGGCGATCGCCTTCACGTCTTTTCGGATCCCGCGCGCGATCCCGATTCCTTGCGAGCCGCCTTGCTCTCCAACGTGGTGCCGTTCGCGGACAAGCTACGCGCTTGGCGGCTGTCGGCCGAACTTTCGGCGAAACCCGTTTCGGCCATCCTCGACGGACCGGATCAGACCATCGAGCGTTTTCTACGGAGGCGTGGTTTCTCCGAACGTTTCCTGGAAACGTTCGCCCGCCCGTTTTTCGGCGGAATCTTCCTCGACCGCACGCTCGCCGCGTCGGCGCAACGGTTCCAGTACTATTGGAAAATGTTGGTGGATGGGGAAACGGCCGTCCCTGCCCTTGGTATGGGCGAACTTCCCCGCGCGATGGCTCGTGCCCTCGAGGTGTCGATCGAAATTCGTACCGGTTCCGCGGTGACGGGCTTGATGCGCCGAGCCGGCAAGGTCGTGGGGGTGGAAACCGCGGACGGCAATCTTCCGGCCGATGCCGTGGTGTTGGCGACGGACCCGCGCACGGCCGCGACCCTTTCGGGACTCCCCTTCCCCACCGACACGCGCGGCGTCGATACCGTTTGGATCGCCACGACCGAACCCGTGGTGCCTGGTCGGAAAATCGTTTTGCATGCCAACCAAGCCCCGATCGTGAACCATTTCGCACCGGTCAGCAACGTTGCCCCGGACACCGCGCCGGAGGGTTGGCACCTCGGCGCCGCCTGCGTACTTGCCCGATCCAGCCACGACGACGAATCTTTGGGACGCTCCGTCTTGGCGGATTGCGCGCGCATGTTTTCCGGCGACGCACGGTCGCTGCGCGCCTTGCGAGACGCGCGGATCGTTGCGATCCACCGCATACCCCATGCCCAGTGTTTCGCCGCTCCGGGCCAACATATGATGCGTGTTCCAACCGATCCGGGCATACCCGGTCTGCGACTTGCGGGAGAGGCCATCGGCGGAGCGAGCATCGACGGCGCCATTCGATCGGGTATCGATGCCGCAAGTTCCTTGCTGGAGTTGGCGAACCCGGGAACGAACCCGACGACCACGGGGTAGAATTCACACGTGATCCGGGATGATCCCGGGGGATAGAGGAAGGAAGCTGTCATGAGCAATGCGGTCGCGGTGACCGGTGCCGATTTCGAATCCAAGGTGCTCCAGAGCGAAGTGCCGGTTTTGGTGGACTTTTGGGCTCCCTGGTGCGGACCGTGCCGTCGAGTCGCGCCGGAACTGGATGCCGTTGCGGACCAGTTGGCGGGTCAAGCGACGATCGCAAAGGTGAACGTCGACGACGAGTCCGAATTGGCGGCTCGGTATGGAATCCAGAGCATTCCTGCAATGTTGATCTTCAAGGGCGGTCAAGTGGTGGACCAGTTGGTCGGCGCCTACCCGCGCGACCTGATCGCACAGAAGCTACAGTCGCACCTTTGAGGTGCGAGCGATAACGAAAAGGGGTCGGTCGCACAGGCGCACCGGCCTTTTTTCATCGCGCCGACCCGAATTTTCCGACGGTTGCCCCATGGTAGAATCCGAGCACGCGGAGGGGTGAGCGGAATGGTATCGCAACCGCCTTGAAAGCGGTCTCGCGGGAAACCGCGTGCGGGTTCGAATCCTGTCCCCTCCGCCTCTCCGCCTCCTATGGATACCCACCCCATCGACGGTCGAAAACGGGCTTCCGAACGACTTACCCAACGCGTTCAGTGCGCCGGGTGAGCGTCCAAGATAGGGCCGTCGGCCCTTAAAGGTATCCTCGAGCAGCTTCCGCCCTCCGTGCACCCGGAGCGCATCGTCGGTCTGGAAACATCGGACGACGCCGGTGTTTTCCTGCTGACTCCCGAAATCGCCCTCGTCCAAACGGTCGATTTCTTCACGCCCGTGGTGGACGATCCGTTCGACTTCGGCGCGATCGCGGCCGCCAACGCCCTGTCCGATCTCTACGCGATGGGGGCCACACCACGCACGGCGCTCAATATCGTCTGCTTCCCCATCGACGACATGGACGGTGCCGTGCTCGCGGGAATCCTCGCAGGAGGAGCCTCCGTACTTGATGAAGCGGGCGTCGCATTGCTGGGTGGCCACAGTGTGGCCGATCAGGAACCGAAGTACGGTTTGGCGGTCACGGGCGTCATCCATCCGGATGCGATCACGCGAAACACGGGCGCTCGACCGGGCGACGTGCTCGTCCTGACCAAAGCAATCGGCACCGGAATCGCGACCACCGCGGCCATGCGTGGCCTGGATCCACCGGGCGTGCTGACGGCCGCCGTCGCCTCGATGCGGTCGCTCAACGCCGCGGCGGCTCGAGCGGTCCACGCCACCGGGATCGCGTCGGCGGTCCATGCGGTCACCGATATCACCGGGTTCGGACTGCTTGGGCATCTTTCCCATTGGATCGATTCGGATGGAATCGGCATCGAGATCGACGCCGGCGCCGTGCCGTTGCTGCCGGGTACCCTGTCCCTGGCCGCCGACGGGGTGACCACCGGCGGTGGGGGTCGCAACCGCGACTACCTCGGCGGACGCATCGAATGGTCCGACCGGGTTTCCGCGCCGCTCGTGGCACTTTTGTGCGACCCGCAGACCAGCGGGGGATTGTGCATCGCCGTCGCCGCAAAGTCCGTGTCGCGGTTGCTCGACAATCTAGCAAAGGAAGGCGTCGAAACGCGCGCCATCATTGGCCGGGTGGTCGAGGGTCCCGCCCGCTTGATGGTTCGATGAGCGCGTCGATATAGCCGTCCCGGGCCGACTCCCACTCGCCGCGGCAACGGAGTATCCACTCGAGTGCCTCCCGCACCGCCCCGGCCCCGCCCGCGGTTTCGAGAACGAGGTCGGCGGCTTCGCGCACATCCCGTGCCGCATCGCTTGGAGCCAAGGCCATTCCCGCGCGCCGAAAACCGGGAAGGTCGTTCAAATCGTCGCCGATGAATGCGATGGCGTCGAAGGGAATTCCCAGGGATTCCGAGACGGCGCGCAGTGCCTCGGCCTTGTCCCGGACCGCCTGCATCAGGAGCGCGACGCCCAGTTCCTCCGCCCGGCGACGCACCACCACGGATTCCCGGCCCGAAATCCAGACCACATGGAATCCGACGCGTCGCGCGGCCACGATTCCGAGCCCATCGCGAATGTGGAAGCGCCGTGATTCGGTTCCGTCGCTGTGGTACGCAACTCCGCCATCGGTAAGCGTCCCATCGACATCGCACACAAGACACCTTAGTCCGGCAGCCCGGACGTGGAGACCCTGGTTATCCGGCAAACGATCAGTCACGCGGCAATATTCCGGCCCGCAAAAGGTCCTTCAAGGCCAAGACGCC
>JBJTRZ010000269.1:0-1950 GCA_046076415.1 Armatimonadota bacterium | reverse complement strand
CGGGTCGGTGTCGGTATTGAATTTCCATTACGCGCGACCGGCCGCGGTGGCCCTGAACCGGGACCTCGGATGCGTGATCGCCGACGACGAGACGGGATTCCTCGGGATCGAACCGGCGCCGTACCGGGCGGAGGCCTGGCGGTTCCTGCTCGCGGGGGGCGGGGTGTTCAGTCACCTCGACTACGGTTTCACGGTAGACCACCCGGCTGGCGATGCCGATTTGCCCACGGGAACTCCGGGTTCCGGGGGGCCATTGCTGCGCCGCCAACTCGGGTGGATGCACCGTTTCCTGGAAGAAGCGGCGATTTGGGATTTGCACCCGGTGCCCCTCGAAGCGGTGGGCGACGCGGAGGCGTCGAGCGCGGCCGCGGCGGACGGCGACCGGGCGGTCGGTTGGTGCGCCCCGGGTGCGCCCCCGCTGGTTTTGGATCGGTCCGCGGGCACGTGGCGGATCGACTGGTACGATCCCGCCACCGGGGTGCATATCGGGCAAGGGAGCATCGTCCACCCGGGGGGGGCGATGCGATTGGATCCACCGGAAGCGGGCGTCGAAGCCGTTTTCCGCGTCGAACGGAGGCGTGGCCATGGGGATACTTGACCTGTTTTCGCTGGAGGGGCGCACCGCCTTGGTCACCGGGTCGTCGAGCGGCATAGGGCAGGCTCAGGCGGTTGCGTTGGCCGAGGCCGGGGCGACCGTCGCCATCCACGGCAGCAATCCCGATAAGATTGCCGAAACGACCCGATTGATCGAGGCGGTTGGGGGCACCTGCCACGCTTCGCTGGTGCCGCTCGACGGTGAGCGAGACACGTGCCGCCGTTTGGTCGACGATGCCGCGGAGGCTCTCGGGGGACTCGATATCGTCATCAATTGCGCCGGGACCAATCGTCGCAAACGGATCGAGGATGTCGAACCCGACGACTGGGAGGCGATCTTCCGCGTGAACCTCGACAGTGTGTTCTGGGTGAGCCAAGCCGCACGGCCCCATCTTTGCGACCGCGGCGGGGGCAAGATCCTGCATATTGGTTCGCTCACCACGTTCCGCGGGCTCGGAATGCTCGGGCCCTATGCCGCGACCAAGGCGGCGGTCGGCCGATTGACGGAGACGATGGCCGTGGAGTGGGCCCGGTACGACATCCAGGTCAACTGCCTCGCCCCGGGTTTTATCGAGACGCCGTTGACCAAGCAAGGGTTGTTCGGGGATCCGGTGCGGCGCCGGTGGATCATGGAACGCGTTCCCGCACGACGCCCGGGCTACCCGTCGGATCTGGTGGGCGCCACCCTGTTCCTCTGCTCGCCCGCATCGGATTTCGTGACCGGACAGACGTTGGCGGTGGATGGTGGTTTCCTGACGGGCGGCAGCTGGGAAATCGAGCCCGGCGACTAACTAGGATGGTTATCGAACCGGACGGCGGCGATCGTGCCGACCCCGGGAATGCTTTCGAGCTCGAGGCGACCTCCGAGGGCTTCGGCGAACGTGCGGCATAGTGCCAGACCCAATCCGGCGCCGCCGGAGGCGCGGGACCGTGCGCCGTCGGGTCGATAGAACGGTTCTCCCAGCCGGGCGAGATGCTCCGGCGCGATGCCCGTTCCGGTGTCGCGGACCGCGACACTCCATCCGGCGGAATCCCGCGCCGCCTCCAACGCCACCAGCCCGGACGCCGGCGTGTGTCGAACGGCGTTTTCGATCAGGTTCGAGAGGATGCGCGCCATCAGGACCGGGTCGGTCTCGACCACGAGATCCTCCGAGATGCGGTTCTCGATACGCGGCGTGGGGGAAAGCGGGAGTCCCCTGAGCGCCGCATCGGCGATCCCGTGCAGCGGGCAGGGTTCGGTCGCGGGATGCAATGCGCCATGCGTCCCTCGCGCCAGCAGGAGCAGGTCCGCCGATGCGGCGCTCAGGGGACTCCCGCTTTCCCCCACGCCGCGTATCGAGAACCGCATCTCGGAGG
>JBJTRZ010000268.1:0-2233 GCA_046076415.1 Armatimonadota bacterium | reverse complement strand
TGGTCCGTTGTGGGACGTGCCGTTCGCGGCGCTGCCGGTCCCGGGACGTCCCGGGAAGGTGTCGTGGGAGTTCGCTTTGATCGCGATCGCGCCGGGGGCCGCCGCGCTGGCCGCGGCCCGGGCGGCCCGTGTGCGTCCGGGACGCGTCGTGCCCCGCGGGGAGCTTTTGATCGTCGCCGATCCGGAACCCGGGGGCGGGTCGAACCCATCGCTGCCGCGGTTGCCGTACGCCCGGGTCGAGGCGGACGCGATCCATTCCGTGTTTCCGCGCTCGACGACCCGTGTGGGCGCGAAGGCCGAGGAGGCGGGCGTGCTCGCCGAGGTGGCGGGGTACCGGCGGCTGCACTTCGCCACCCATGCGGTCATGGACGAGGCGTCCCCGCTGCTGGGGGGCATCGTGCTTGGTCGAGGCAAAGGCGGGGATGGCCTGCTGACCGCAAGGGAATGGATGGGGCTCGATCTCGCGGCGGAACTGCTGGTGCTCTCCGCGTGCGGATCCGGACGTGGGCGCACCGTGGCCGGCGAGGGCATCGTGGGAATCGCCTGGGCCGCGTTCCTATCCGGAATTCCCGCGCAGGTTGTGTCGCAGTGGTCGGTCGACGATGCGGCGACGGCGCAACTGATGGCGGGGTTCTATGGACGGTTGCGGTTGGGGGCGCGCGTGGATGCCGCGCTGCGGGAAGCGGCCCTCGAACTCCGTTCGCGCCCGGGGTTTTCCCACCCGTTCCACTGGGCGCCGTTCATCGCGCTCGGGGATGTCTGGTCGGTGTGAGTGTGAAGTAGTTCACACCTTTCCCACGCGGGGCGCCTCGGCTGTGTCCATGTTTTCGAAAGCGCGGTTCCAAGCAAAACCAAACCCGGAACCGCATCTGGAGAAAACGATGAACTTCCGCAAGACCACCCCCCTCGCCGTCCTCGCCGCCACCGCCGTCCTCGGCACCGCCCCCGCCGCGATGGCCCAGGACGCCATGGTGAACGACACGGTGACGTCGGCCCAGGTGGCCAAGGGCTACAAGGTTCCCAATCGCGCCGCGATCGGACGGCCCTGGGGAAAGATGGATGTTCGCCTCGAGCCGTTCGAGAAGCAACTCAACTCCCTCGGCTTCACGTTGCTTCGCCCCAGCGACCCGTGGCTTGCCCTGCCGATCATCACCGAGCGACAGTTGATCGTCCAAAACAAGTTGAATCTGGCCGCCGGGTCGACCAAGACCACCGGCACCGCCGCCACCACCGTCTCCGACACCTACACGAAGTCGATGGAAGGCGGAGACAAGTCCGCGGTGTGGTCCCGGGTCGGATTCACCATGGTCCACTCCGGCAACCCGCAGCTCGCTCGGCTCCGTACGGAGGCCAAGGTCGAAGGGGCCATGTTCGGAATCACCCGCACCGTCGGCCTCGCCTACGGCGACGTCCAAGGGCCCTATTCCGGCGACAAGACGATCCAATTCGGCCTCGAGGTGATGGGGCAGACGATCTGGACGAAGAACGCCAGCGGGGCGACGGCCACGATCGAGGAGGGCGCGGAGAAGTCCGCCAAACTGTGGCAGACCGGGTTCGACTTCTCGATCGCCGGGTACGGGGTGGGTGCGAAGGTTTGGCTGCAAGGCGTCGTCGGCTGCACCACCAAGTCGACCGCCAAGTCGTTGGCCGCCGACATGGGAGCCGGCGCCTACGCCGACATCTACTTCGGCGGGCTGGCCACCGCGAACCTGCCGGGGGTTGGTGCTCGACTCGATGCCAAGCTGTCGGTCGTGAACTTGAAGCTTTCGACGATGGCCGCCACCACGGTCAGCCAACCCGGTCGATTCGGCGACATCGCCAATACGCCCCGGACCATGACCGCCAAGCGCCGCACCGAACTCGACCTCGGGTTCCTCAAAGGCTTTGTCAAGGTGAACGCCTACGTCGACCTGCCGCTCATCGGCGAAAAGAGCCTCGGCACCTGGGTGATCTGGGACGAGCCGACGGGCATCTTCCGCTACCTCGGCGTGCTCAACGACTACTCGAAGTCGTACACGGTGGGGGGAACCGGCGGCATCCGCGGCTGATCCGGCATCCTGCCGGGCGCCCTCCCAACCGGGAAGGCGCCCGGCGTTTTTTTCGCGAATGGAGTTCCACGATGAAAGCCGTCTCGTCCTTGGCCCTCGCCCTGATCGCCGTGTCCGCGGGCAACGCCGCCCTCCCGCCGCTGGCTCCCGGCACCGAAGCTCGATACGCGGTGCGCTACGCGGCC
>JBJTRZ010000267.1:0-3308 GCA_046076415.1 Armatimonadota bacterium | reverse complement strand
GCGAGGATCGCCGCCTCCGTGCGCGGGGCTGGGCACCGGAGGACGCGCGACGTTTTCACGCGCTCCGGCGCCGGATCAATAGAGTCCCCAGAACGGGAACGGGCGGGTCCAGACGGGCGGCGTGGACACGCGGCAGACATTGAAGCCAGCCTGCGAGCCCGGGTTCGTCCGCAACGTGCAGCCCGGCACACCGTATTCGGCGCGCGTTGGGCTCAGGGCGAAGAACTGCTTGATGTTCATCCACTTCGAATGGCCGTCGACATACGCGAAATTGAAGCCTTCGTTGTGGGGCGCGTTGGCCTGAACGACCCGGTTGCCCGGGGTGAGGTACGCGGCCCAGGACTCCTGATCGGCGACCGGGTAGGTCGTGAAGTTGGGAGACTCGTAGGAGAAGCTGACCTGATTGCGCAGTTCCTGGAAGATCCAGGTTTCGGCCGGCTGCTGGACTCCGACCAAGCTGCCACCGAGGAACGACGGGTTGACGCCGCCGATGTAGGGACGCCCCGTCAAGGAGAGGTTGAACGCGTAACCGTCGCCCTTGTACTCGCCGTTGACGGCCCAGGCCTCTTGGTCGCGAGTCCGGCTCGGGCACCGCAGCACGTCGGTGTTCTTGATGTAGGGGATCACCCAGGTCTGCCACTTGTAGTGGTTGATCCGGAGCGAAAATCCACCGGAGGCGTTGGGGTTCAGCGGGCTGCGGGAGCCGGCCGGCAGCCAGTAGTCGGCCTTCGGGAACTCCTCGTCGTAGTCCTGAACGTACATCATCATGCCAAGACCGATCTGCTTGGTGTTGGACAGGCAGGAGGTCTGGCGGGCCTTTTCGCGGGCCTGGGCGAAGACGGGGAAAAGAATGGCGGCGAGGATCGCGATGATGGCGATCACCACGAGCAGTTCGATGAGGGTGAAGGCGCGTCGGCGCATCGGAACAACCTCTTTCACGTTGGGCGTTTGATTCGATTGGAGGAGGACATCGGGCCGTGCGTGCATCGACGGACCCTCTCCAGTATACCGTCCGGGAAGGCCGCGGACACCCGCAGGAATGCCGGGTACCCCGCCCGTTTTGGATCCGGGCATCCTCCCTGTCGGAGAACATGGCAACCGGCCGAAGCGACAATCCCCCGGGGCACGGGCCCCGGGGGATCGGTCCGCAGGCTATGGCCGGCTCATCGGACTTGAACGCCGTTTTGGTCGAGCACGGGAACGGATCCCGCGGAGTACACCGCCTTGCCCCAGAGGAAGCTGTTCGGGTTGACCGTTTGCTCGAAGCGGAACCACTTGGAGTGGCCGTCGCCGAACGTGTAGTTGGACCCGCCGTTGTGGCGATCGGGCTGGATGTAGGCGACATGCAGTGCGCCGCCGGCATAGCCGGACGCGCGGCAGGTGGCCCACGCGGCCTGTGCGAGCGCCGGCGTCACCGCGAAGACGGGCGCGCCGAAGTCGGCCGCGGCCTCGCCCTTCCAGGTGCCGCCCGAGGCGGTCTTCATGAATGCGTTCGCGGAGCGGTGCGACTTGTTCACGAATCCTCCGCCACCGGTTCCGGCGTTCGAAGTGTCGTTGATGCACGGAAGGAAGTTCGTCATTTCCGCGATCACGATGACGTCGGCCGGGGCGTCGATGGCCGCGGCCGCAACCACGTTCGCAGGGTCGGCCGAACGCCGCTTCCGGGGCAGGACGGCGGAGTTCGCCACATACGAGATGCGCGGCGCCTGATTGTCGAAGACGCTCGGGTTGCCGGCGTTGGGGTTCGTCGGAGGCAGGCCACGGTTGGCGTCCGACGGGCAAACGAAGATGCCGACATTCTTGACGTAGGGCTGGATCAGGCCGGACCACTGCTCGTAACCCGCGTCGCCGTTGAGATCGTTGCGGTACCAATACGCCTGCGGGTACGTCTCGTCGAAGTCCTGCGTGTACATCATGATGCCAAGGCCCATCTGCTTGGTGTTCGAGAGGCAGGAGGCTTGACGCGCCTTTTCGCGGGCCTGTGCGAACACCGGGAACAAGATGGCGGCCAGGATGGCGATGATGGCGATCACGACGAGCAGTTCGATGAGGGTGAATGCGCCGAGGCGGCGCGGATGGGATTGCATGAAAGTCTCCGGTGGGAGGATTTGCCGGCAGAGGTCCGGCGACGCACCGAGTTTCCCGCTCCGCATCGCGCCTTGGATTATGCCGCCGTCAAGAAACCATTAACTTTGGATTGTGCGATCGACGCCGCGTCCACCGAGGCCATGTTGCCAGACGAGCGCGGCAACCAGGGCCCCGAGCACGGGCCCGAGGAAGTAGATCCAAAGCGCCGACAGGCATTCTCCGCCCGCCCAGAGCGCCGGGCCGAGCGAGCGCGCCGTGTTCATGGACCCGCCGGTGGCGGCTCCGCCGACCATGACGTTGGCCACCACCGCCATGGTGATCGCCGGCGCGGCGGAACCCGCCCGGGCGCGCGGATCGATCGCCGATCCGAAAACAACGAGGACGAGCAGGAAGGTGAGGACCGCCTCGATCGCCACTGCCGAGACCATCGAAACGGTTGGAATGTGCGCGCCATTGCGCCCGGGACCGAGCAACGCCGATGCCAGACCCGCGGCGGCGACCCCGCCCGCGCATTGCGCGGCGATGTACCCGGGAACCTCGCGAAGGGGGAACCGGCGCGCCGCCGCGAGGGCCACGGACACGGCGGGGTTCAAATGCGCTCCGGAAACCGGGCCGAGGGCGAGGATCATCGCACCGACGGGCAATCCGCTCGCCAGCGCCGCCACCGCAAGTCCGCCGTCCGATCCCGGAAGGCGCGTCGACGCGGCGAGTGCCACCGGGCACAGCACGATGGCGGCGGTGCCGAGGAACTCCGCCGCACAGCGATGCGCGAAGGGCCCGTTCACGCGGGAATATCGAGGAGGGCCGCGACGCGGGCGCGAATGCTGTCGCGGATCCCTCGGACCGCTTCGAGAGGGCGGCCCTTGGGGTCTTCGAGGCCCCAGTCTTCGGAGAGGTGGATGCGCGCAGGGCATTGGTCGGCATCGACTCCCCAGCCCATGGTGATGATCCGGTCCGCCGCGTCGACCATCGCCTGATCGAGCACCTTGGGATGGTGACCGGTCAGGGGAATGCCGACCTCCGCCATGGCCTCCACGACCGTCGGGTTCAGGGTCGACCCGCCCACCGTACCCGCCGACAGCGCACGCCACGGCAGGTTGTGCGCTCGGGCGAGCGCATTGACATATGCTTCCGCCATTTGGGACCTGCCGGCGTTGTGGACGCACACAAACAATACGGTGGTCATGGTCGTGCGCCTCCAGCCAGCGGCAGGCCCATGC
>JBJTRZ010000266.1:0-2743 GCA_046076415.1 Armatimonadota bacterium | reverse complement strand
TTTTTCGAAGGCGGCATCGCGCTCTGGCCCGCGGACCGCAGCCGGCCGCGCCTGCTCCAGCGCCGGGATTTCGCGTTCACCGGACGCTTCACCAAGGACGGCAAGCGGTTCGTGGTGTCCAACGGCGATGCCGGACACGGCATCGAGATCTACGACACCGCCGGATGGGACCTCGCCGACACCAGCGGCGTCGACGGACGCTTCGCGCCGATCGACCGGCAACCCCTGATCAAGATCGAGGTCGACAAGGAAGCCTACATCAACGATCTGGTGCTTGCGCCCGACGGCAAAACCGCGTTCGGGGTGGATGTCGCACGACAGAAGGTCGTGGCCTTCGACCTCGCCGCCGGCACGGTGCTGGCGCAGGCCGATGCGGGACGCGAACCCTATGCGTGCGCCCTCTCGCCCGATGGGCGCAAATTGCTGGTGGCCAACATCGGCATCTTCAACTATTCGCTGATCCCGCCCCCCGCGCCCGGCTCCGGCTACAGCAAACGCGGACTCGCCATCCCCGCGTTCGGTTTCCCCTCGAAGGAAGCCCGCGAAGGCGTGGAGCGCGAAGGACGCAAGGTGCCCGGACTCGGCGATCCGCGCGTGCCCGACGCGCAAAGCGTGTGGGCCTACGATGTCTCGAACCCCGCCAAACCCACCGTGACGGGCAAGGCGAAGACCGGCATCCTCATCCACGCCCCCGCCGACGGCGGGAAGGCGGTGGGGGGCAGCGCCCCCAACGCGCTGCTCGTGCGCGGCGACCAACTCTACGTGAGCAACGCCAACAACGACACGGTCCAGATCTTCGACCGCCGCACCCTTCGGCCGGTGCGCACCATCAAGCTCGCGCCCACGGCCCAGCTGCAACGACTCCGCGGCGTGATCCCGACCGACATGGCGCTCAATCGAGCCGGCGACCGACTCTACGTGTGCGAGGCCGGACTCAACGCGGTGGCGGTGATCGATCCACGCTCCGGCACCGTCCTCGGACACATACCCTCCGGATGGTTCCCGACCCGCGTGCTGCTCGCGCCCGACGAGAAAACCGTGATGGTCGCCACGCAGAAGGGCCTGGGCAGGGGACCGCGCGGGGCCAAGCACCGCCGACCCGAAACCGACGAACGGGCGGGACTTCCCGACATGCCCGGCATGGTCCAGGTGGTGGCCGTGCCCGACGCCAAGGCGCTCGCCGCCGGCACGGCCGCCGTGCTGCGCAACAACGGCCTCCTTCCGATCGCCGCCGCCCCCAAGGCGCTGCCCAAGGACGTCGAATACGTGGTCTTCATCACCAAGGAAAACCATACGTTCGACGGCATCTTCGGCACGCTCGAGAACAGCGACGGCGAACCCGATTACGCGGAATTCGGCGAACGTGGCTGGATCCGCGAAAAGGGACGCACGGAGCGCGTGCCGATCATGCCCAACCACCTCAAGTTGGCGCGCCAATTCGCGGTGTCCGACAACTTCTACATGGAACCCGACGCGTCCGGCGACGGACACCGCTGGCTGGTCGGGGTCTATCCAAGCCTGTGGACGTCGCGGGTGTTCTACTCCGGCTGGGCGTTCAGCCTGTCCGAATCCGCGAAAGGCCGCATGGTCAGTTTTGGTTCCAACGGCAGCCAGATTCCCGAGGACTACCTCGAGAACGGTTCCCTCTGGGAGCACCTCGCCCGTGGCGGTGTCTCGTTCCGCAACTACGGCGAAGGCTACGAACTGACGCACAACGACGAAGGAAAGCCCGAATCGAAAACCGGCGCATTCACCCTCGGCAACTATCCGATGCCCAAGGTGCTCTACGACAACACCTGCTTCGAGTTTCCCGCCTACAACAACAACATCCCCGACATCGCCCGGGCCGACTGGTTTCGCGAGGACCTCGACAAGTATCGCAAGTCCCATGGCGGCAAGATTCCCAAGTTCCTGAACATCGCCATCTGCAACGACCATGGCGCCGGCCCGAACGCGTCCCGTGGATACCCGTACGTGTCGAGCTACATGGCCGACAACGATCTGGCCCTCGGGCGCATCGTGGAATACCTGTCGCGCCAACCCGAATGGCGCAAGATGGCCATCTTCGTCACCCAGGACGACTCGGGCGGCGACGGCGACCATGTGGACCGGCACCGCAGCTTCGTGCTCGCGATCGGACCTTGGATCAAGAAGCACCACGTCAGCCACGACCACACGTCGATCATGTCCATCCTGAAGACCATCTACCGATGCTTCGGACTAGGGCCCAACAACCTCTTCGACGCCGTGGCGAACGACTTGTCGGACATGTTCACCGACAAGCCCGACTACACGCCCTACACCCACGTGCCCTCCGATCCCCGCGTCTTCAAGCCCGAGGAAACCTTCGATCCCTCCGACCCGAAGTTCACGCGGCGACGCGGCGAAACACCGACCGTGAAGATGGACGATCCGCGGTTCATCGAGCGTATGCGACGAGGCGGGGAGCTTCGCCGTGGAACCGAGGACGAGGATGAGGACGACGACTGACCGGGCGGTGGTCCGGGCACTGCTCGCCACCATCGCCTTCGCCGCCACCGGCGCGCGCGCGCAGGGACCCCCCATCCGCGAAGTGACCGTGTTCAAGGATGGTCACGCCCTCGTGCTCGCGGAAGGCGCCGTGCGCATCGGCCCGGCGGGCGTGGTCCTCGACGCGTTGCCGCGACCCGTGCTGGGGGGATTTTGGCCGTACGTGGCCGAACCCGGTGCAACGTTGCGGTCGGTGGTGGCGGGCTGGAGCACG
>JBJTRZ010000265.1:0-6095 GCA_046076415.1 Armatimonadota bacterium | reverse complement strand
GGGTCGGCTTCTCGGCGACGAGATCGCCGGTTTCGGAATCGACCACCATCAAAAGGCACTTGGTGCCTTGGACGATCATTCCGATGCGCGTCATCAAGCGGCGCAGGGTCTCCTCGATTTCGGAGATTTCCGTGGTGGACTGCGCACCCTCGTTGGACTCCTGAACCCTCCGGTTCAGGTCCTGGATGACTTTGTTCTTCTGCGCGAGTTCGGCCTCGAGCTGATGGACCTTGGCGGAGAGGGATTCGACGTTGTCTCCCGAGGACATGTGACGCGGGGATCCTTTCTTGACGGCTCGCGCCGGCTGGAACGAGGCGAGAAAACGCACCAAAGTATATCCCACGGGGCACCGCCGGTCAACGAACCGGGGCGCCCCGCGGGAGGTGCGGCGGGCGGAGTTCCGCCCGCATCAACCGTTGATGCTCGAGACCAGCTTGAACATCGGGGCCATGATCGAGATGACGATGAAGCCGACGACGACACCGAGGAAGACGATCAGGATCGGTTCGATCAGGCTGGTGAGGGCCTTGACCGTGGCGTCCACTTCCGACTCGTAGAAATCGGCGACCTTCACGAGCATTTCCGAGAGTCGGCCGGTTTCCTCTCCCACATCGATCATGTGGGTGACCATCGGGGGGAAGAGGCCGGAGGCGAGCAACGGAGTTCCGAGGCGCTTGCCTTCGCGAAGATCCGCCTTGGTTTTGAGGATCGCTTCGGCGAGCAAAGCGTTGCCGGCGGTTTCCGAAATGATCTCCATGGTCCGCATGATGGGAACACCGGAGGAGAGCAGGGTGCCGAACGTCCGGGCGAAACGGGCGATGGCGAGTTTGAGGATGAGGTCGCCGAACACCGGCAACTTGAGTTTGACCCGGTCGATCTGGTAGGCGCCTTGGGGGGTTCGATGGTATTGGCGGAACGCGAACCAGCCACCGAACGGCAGTCCAAGCATGATGTACCAGAAGGTTCGCATGAAGTCCGAAACCGCGAAGAGGGCCGCGGTCATCGGGGGCATCGCCACATCCATTTCGGTGAAGATCTGCTTGAACGTCGGCAGCACGAAATAGAACATCGCGTTGAGCATGCCTAGGGCGAAGCAGAGCACGATGGTCGGGTAGGTGAGGGCCGATTTGACTTTCTGGCGGATCTCCTGCTCTTTTTCCAGGAAGCCGGCCAGCCGGTCGAGGATGGTGTCGAGGATGCCGCCGAGTTCGGCGGCGCGGATCATGTTGACATAGAGCTTCGAGAAGCAGTTCGGGTGTTTCGCCAAGGCATCGGCAAGGGCGACGCCCCCTTGAACGTCCTTTTTGACGACGTCGAGGGCGTGGCGCAGGGGAACGTCCTTGGTCTGGCTGGCGAGAATGTCGATGCACTTGAGCACCGACAACCCCGCGTCGATCATCGTGGCGAATTGCCGGCTGAAGACGACGAGCGACTGCAGTTTCGCGGCCCCGAGTGCTTGTCGGGCTCCGAGGGAAAAAGTCGAAGCGCGCTGCTCCGAGACCTGCAGGACATGGAGGCCCTGCGAGTGGAGGCGTGTCAGGACCTGGGTTTCGGATTCCGCTTCGATCCGGTCTTGGATGGAGCGTCCGCTGGAATCGACGGCGTCGTAGGTGAAAGTGGCCATGGTGTCTTGTCGGGATTATCGGTTTGCGCCGGCTCAGTCTTGAATGCCTTTTAGGTGGCGCATGAAATTGTCTCGGTCGTTGGATCGCGACATCGCCTCTTCGAGCGTCACGACGCCCGAGCGATGCAGTTCGGCGAGGACCTTGTCCATGGGCTGCATGCCGAATTGCTGTCCGGTTTCGATCGAGGACATCAGCTGGTGGCTCTTGCCTTCCCGGATGAGGTTTCGAACGGCGGCGGTGGCGATCATGATCTCGACCGCGCCGACCCGTCCTCCGCCGACCATGGGCAGGAGTTGCTGTGCGACGACGGCTTGTATGGAACCGGCGAGCTGGATTCGGATTTGGTCCTGTTGGTCCGGCGGGAAGACATCGACAACGCGGTCGATGGTGGCCGGGGCGCTCCGCGTGTGCAGGGTGCCGAAGAAGAGGTGGCCCGTTTCGGCGAGGGTCAAGGCGGCGGCGATCGTTTCCTTGTCGCGCATTTCCCCGACGAGGATGACATCGGGATCTTCGCGCAACGCGGCTCGGATGGCATTTTGGAACGAATCGCTGTCGTGTCCGATTTCCCGTTGATTGACCATGCCGACCTTGTGGGCATGGAGGTATTCGATCGGGTCCTCCATGGTCAGGATATGCACCGGCCGTTCCATGTTGATGACATCGATCATCGAGGCGATGGTGGTGGATTTACCGGATCCCGTCGGGCCGGTCACCAGAATGATCCCCGAGTGTTTCTTCGTGAGTTCGCGGAGCACCGGGGGAAGGCGCAGTGACTCCAGCGAAGGGATTTTGGCGGGGATGGCGCGCATGGCGACCCCGACATTGCCCCTTTGGCGGAAGACATTGAATCGGAATCGTCCCACGCCGGGGACTCCGTAGGAGAAGTCGAGTTCGCGCGTTCGTTCGAATCGTTCGATTTGATCGGAGTACAGGATGTCGTAGACCAGTCGTTGGGCTTCGCGCGACGTCACGGTGTCCCAGGGCAGCGGTCCGAGTTTTCCGTCGATGCGTGCCATGGGTGGCAGGTCGACCGCGATGTGGACGTCGGATGCCTTCATTTGGACCGCCGCCCGGAGAATATCGTCGATATGGGTGTCCGCGAGCGGGACCGATCCGGTTCCGTTCGCTCCGGGTCCGGTGCGGTCGGTTTCGCCGAGGGACCCGTTGCCGGTTCCCAGCGGGTGGATGAGGGCGCCGTCCTCCAATAGGCCGCGCATCGCCGCCCCGGCCTGGGCTTCCCGCGGTTCGTTCGCCGCGCTTTCCCGGGGCCGCGGCGCGATCGGCACCAAATCGTCGTCGCCGAGTTTCTCGAACATCTCCCGTTCCCCCATCGCGGCAAGTCTGCCGAGGATATTGTCGGGCAATGCCGGTGATTCCCTCAGGGCGTTACCAACGCATTGCCGGCATCGTTGACAGGCCTCGTGGCGTACTCTATATTGAGTACGCAAGCCCGTATTTTTGCGAGCATTGCATGCATGAATAGTCCGGGCCGCACCGAGCCCGGCGGTAGATCGGAGATTTTACTGTGAAGGATATTATTTGGGGAACCACCACGGGCGGGAGCTACTGACGTAGCGGTCCGTTCCCAGGAACGATGCCTCGACGGGATTCCGTCGAGGCATTTTCTTTGCATCCCCGTCAGGTTGACAGGAAGGAAGCGGCGCCCGGTACCGACACTGTTCGTGTCGTCATGGGGAACAGAGACCGCCGCAGGTGGGTTTTCGGCATCGCAGTGGGCGCAATCGCGCTCGCCACGGCGCTCATGCTCGGCCTCCTGCGCCCACCGTCGACTCCCAACCTGCTGCGGGTCGCGCTCGCCGCACCCATGGTCTGGTTCCTGGCACGCATCAATGTTCCGTTGCGCCGGGATCGCAACGCCAATGCCACGGCGGCGATCTCCCTCCGATTCGTACTCACCCTCTTCCTCATCGGAACGTTCCGCAACTGGGACTGCGTCTGGATCTTCATCGCCGCATCCACCGCGGAGCTCCAATCGCGCCAAGGAGATCGCGACAAACGACTCTTCAACATAGCGTTTGCAGGAATCAGCACCCTCACCTCCCTGGCCGCCGCCACCCTCGCGGAGTCGCTGGAACTTCCCCGCACCGCCAAAGTCATCGTCGACACCCTCGCGATCGCGTTCGTCTACCACCTCGCGAACGTATCTCTCGTGGCCGCGGCAATCGCCACCTTCACCGAAAATTCGTTCGCGAAAACCTTCCGTTTCCTCTATGAAACGGCCCCGGGCTACCTCGCCGCCGCCGCCGTCGTCGCCGCATCGCGAGTCGTTCTCGACATCGCCGGGAACGCGTGGGTGCTCCTCCCCGTAGCGGCGCTTGCCACCCCCATGGCCTTTGTCATCCTCCGCGAACAAAACTTCCGACGCGAACGCGACGAGGAACACGCGCAACGTCTCGACGAAAAGGAAACGCATATCGCTGAACTCGAGCTTGGACGCGCCGAATTGGAACGGCGACAAGCGGAGATCGAAGCGATGTACGCCTCCACCGTCGAAGCATTCGCACTCGCGATCGATGCCAAGGACCGCTACACGCAGGAACACATCCAACGGGTCAAACTCGTCGCCGTCGCCATCGCCGCCGAAATGGGGCTCGCGGGCGACGACCTGCGCGCGATCGAAGTGGGTGCGGCGCTCCACGACATCGGGAAGATCGCCATCCCCGAACACATCCTCAACAAGCCGGGTCGACTCACCCAGGACGAGTTCGAAATGATCAAACGGCACGCCGAAATGGGAGCCCGCATCCTGCAGCCGGTCCATTTCCCCTATCCCGTCATGGGAGTGGTGCGCAGCCACCACGAAAAATGGGACGGAAGCGGTTATCCCGATGCCCTGGCCGGCGAAAACATCCCCCTCGGCGGACGCATCCTCGCCGTTGCGGATGTGTACGATGCGCTGACCTCCGACCGCCCGTACCGCGAAGGCTGGCCGCATGACCGCGCAGCCCAATACCTCGAGGCCGAAGCCGGAATCCACTTCGATCCCACCGTGGTCCAAGCGTTCCTCACCGTTGTCGAAAGAGACCCCGCGCTCCGCGCAGGTACTCCCGTGCGCACCGCCGCCGAAGCCCAACTCGCCAACGACATTTCACAGGCGTCGTTCGAGTATCTGGCGGTCCTGGAAACGTCGCGCCTCTTCGATGAAGTGGCCGATCTCGGCACCACATGCGACTCCGTCGCCCAATGCCTCAAGGCGCTGCACAAGGCCACGACCTGCCTCGTGATCCTCTCGGAGGGAGGCGAACTCGCCGTTCGATCCGTCGCCGGAGCCAATGCCGGGCATTTCCTCGGCGCCCGGGTCGATCGTGACAACGGACCCACCGCGGAGACGTTCGCCTCCGCAAAGGGACGACACGGTCACTACGACTCCGGAGATCTGCTCCTCAACGCATCCACCGACGCATGGCGGAGCCTTAAGTCGTTCGCCTTCGCACCCATACGCTCCGAATCCGGTGCCGTCATCGGATCCATAAACCTGTATTCCGATGTGGAAGGTCGTTTCGGACACGAGGATGTCCGCATCCTCGAAGCCCTCGGAGTACTGATCGCCAGCGGTATCGAAAACGCACGCGACAACGCTCGGGAAGGCGAAAGCACCCACATCGATCTGCTCACCGGACTGCACGACGAACGGCACTTGGCACGCCTGCTCGCCAAACCCTCCCGAAGCCGAACCGTCGCCAGCCTCGTCGTTTTCGACTTCTCGGACCTACGCGACATCAACCGCAAATACGGGTACGAAACCGGAAACGCCATCCTACGGGGAGTGGAAAGCGCCCTCGGAAACCTCGTGCACGATAACCGCACGCTCGTTCGATTGGAAGGCGACACATTCGCCCTTCACCTGCCTTCCACCGAGTTGCCCGCGGCCCGACAGGTTGCCGAAGCGGTGCGGGAGGCACTTTCCCAACCGGAACCCTTGCGATTCGCAGCCGGAAAAGCCGTCGCAATCGAACTCTCGGTCGGAGTGCACGCGGCCATTCCCCGGGAAATCGAACCCGAGGAATGGATCGCGAAGGCCGAAGCGAACCGGATCGCGGATCGGGAACACCGCACACGCAAGGTGGCCTAGCCGCCCGGACCCATCAACTCCAGGCGCTCCTCCTCCGGCAACATCGCGCCGAAGCCCTCCTCGTCCACGACGGGGACGCCCAATTCGGTCGCCTTGGCGAGTTTCCCCCCGGCGCCCGGACCGGCCACAACGAAGTCGGTCTTTCGACTGACCGAGCCGGCGGCGCGGCCCCCCAAGCGACGAACCAACGCTTCGGCCGCATCGCGCGTGAATCGTTCGAGCGCTCCGGTGAAGACGAAGGTCTTCCCGGCGAAGACATCGGACACCGGCGCGCCCGCGTCGGTTTCAGGCTCGACACCAACGGCGAGCAGGCGGTCCACCAATCCTCCATGTCCTGCGAACCAAGCCACGATGGACCCCGCAGTCGCCGGACCGAC
>JBJTRZ010000264.1:0-1564 GCA_046076415.1 Armatimonadota bacterium | reverse complement strand
ACCAAGGTGATCGGCGAGGATCTGGCGCTGTACCTGCACGAACGGACCGGAATTCCCGTGGCGCTGCTGCGCTACCACGATTTCGTTCCCAAGCCCTACCTCGCGTTCGGGGCCAAACTGTTGCGAAACGGTGTCGACGCCGAGGATGTCGCGTCGGCGACCCTGCGGTCCGTCGAGGCGGGATTGGACAAACGTTTCGGATGCTTCCGGACCATCGTCCACACCGCGCACGGCTTGCCCGAAGCCGTTCGATCGGATTTCGCCGCACTCGGCCCGGCGTGGTGCGAATCCATGGTTTCGGGCTCCGCCGCCCTGCTGGAGCGCTTCGCCATCGAGCTGCCCCGGGAGGTGGAACAACACGATTTGGGCGAAGCCGAGCGGATTCTCGGATGGAAACCAAGCGTCGGGTTCACCACGTTTCTCGAAGATCTTGGGCGCCGGGTCGAACGCGGCGAACCGGTGGACACCCTCTGGGCACCCGGCAGCCTGACCGGAGTGGGCGCGCTCGCTTGAGCCCACGCCGGATCGCCCATTCGGACGGAACCAAAATGCAAGACATGCGACACGACCTCTGGAAACACCGAGCCCGATTCCTGACGCTTCCCGTTCCGGTACTGTGTGCCCTCGGACTCCTCGGCAGCGCCGATCCCGCTCCCGCCCGCGACACCGACCCGTTCGCGCCGACCCGTGCGCTCGTTCAAGGCAAATGCCTGCCCTGCCACGACGGCAAGCGCAAAGCCGGAGGGCTCGATCTGGCCCGGTTCCGATCCTTGGCCGACGTGAAAGCCGACCCCAAACCGTGGACCGGCGTTCTGGAGCAGGTCGATGCCGGCCAGATGCCCCCCGCCGGTGCGCCGCCGTTGACCCCGCGCCAACGTCGCTCGCTCGGCGAATGGACCCGCCACTTCCTCGACGCCGAGGCGCGGGCGCGCAAGGATGATCCCGGCGTGGTTCCCGTCCGGCGGCTTTCCAACGCCGAATACGACGCCACGATCCGCGACCTGACCGGCGTGGACCTGAGGCCTACGCGGGAGTTTCCACCGGACGGCGCCGGGGGGGAGGGATTCACCAACGCGTCCGAAGCACTCGGCGAAATCTCGCCGACACTGCTCGGAAAGTATCTCGACGCCGCCCGCGAAGTGGCGGGGCATGCGGTGTTCACCCCAACCGGAGTGCGATTTTCGCCCTCGAAGACTCGGCGCGACTGGTCCGATGAAGGGGTTGCCCGCCTGCAGGCGTTCTACCGAAAGCATGCCGATCCGGACGGACGTTTCGACCCCAAGCCCCTCCTGCGCGCCAGTTTGATCGCGCGCGAGCAGGGCCGAACCGGCAACGTTTTCCTGACCGCGATCGCCGCGGCCGAAAAGGTGAATGTTCTCCATTTGGCACGCTTGCTCGCGGTGCTTGATCCGGTGCCGGGGTCTCCGGAGGCGGCGCTGGGCGAACCATGGGGACGCTTGCGCCGGCAATGGCGCGCGGCAAAGGCGGCCGATGTCGACGCGTTGGTCCGGGAAGTCGACGCACTGCGCGGTGCGCTGTGGGCCGAACAACGGATCGGCAATTA
>JBJTRZ010000263.1:0-4883 GCA_046076415.1 Armatimonadota bacterium | reverse complement strand
CCCCGCGTGGCAGGGCATCGAGAGCAACGATGTTGGTCTCCACGAGTTCCTGGACCTCTGCCAATTGCTCAAGACCGAACCATTGATCGTGGTGAACACGGGCTTCGGCGATGCCCATTCCGCGGCCGAGGAGGTCGAGTACGTGAATGGCGGCACCTCGACGCCAAACGGCGCGCTTCGAGCCCGCAACGGTCGCCGCGAGCCGTGGAAGGTGCGTTGGTGGGGCGTTGGAAACGAAATGTGGGGCCCTTGGCAACTTGGTTACATGGCGCTGGATCAATACGTGGTCAAACACAACCTCGTGGAAAGCGCGATGCGCAAGGTCGATCCGACGATCAAGACGGTTTCAAGCGGCGACCTTGGTGGAGGTTGGACCGAGCGGATGCTCCGCGACGCTTCGGCGACCACGACATTGATCTCGGAACACTTCTATTGCCAGGAACGACCGGGAACCATGGGCCACATCCGTGCGGTGCCCGAAGCGATCCGCGCCAAGGCCGATGCCCATCGTCGATTGCGCGAGACCATTCCGGGCTTGAAGCAAAAGAAGATCAAGATCGCGATGGACGAGTGGAATTATTGGTACGGCCCGCACCTGTACGGGGAACTCGGCACCCGGTACTACTGGAAGGACGGTCTTGGCATCGCGGCCGGGCTCCACGAGTATTTCCGTCAGACCGACATCATCGGAATGGCGAACTACGCCCAAACGGTCAATGTGATCGGGGCGATCAAAACGACGCCCACCGACGCCTGGATGGAAACGACCGGTTTGGTGCTCTCGCTGTATCGGCGTTGGTTCGGGACCAAGCCGTTGCGTGTCGAGGGCGCGTCGGATCCCTTGGACGTGGTCGCGGCGCTCACCGAGGATGGCACCACAATGACCGTCGCGGTGATCAACCCGGCTGGATCCGAACGGACGTTGCGACTGTCCGTGCCCGGTGTCGCCGTGGCGGGTCCCGGTGAACGATTCCGGATCGCGCATCCCGATCCGCAAGCCTTCAACGACGCGCGTGCCCGGCCCATCACGGTCGAACGTTCGCGCACCGAAGCCCCGTGGACGGCACCGATCGCCGTCCCCGGCCTCTCCGTCACCTTGTGGCGGTTTCCCGTGAAAGGACTCTCCCGATGAGGTTGGACCACCGCGTATTGGCGCAAGGCGCCGGGCGCATCGCCATTGTTTCGGCCGGACGCATCGAATGGGAATATCCGTGCGCCCATTCGTCGCACGACATCGAGGCGCTGCCGGGAGGCAATTTCCTGCTCCACACCGCGGGCAATCGCGTGCAGGAGGTGACCCCGGACAAGCGGGTCGTTTGGGAATGGGTCGGACAGCCGGCCGGCGGTTACAACGGGCCGATCGAAATCCATGGATTCCAGAGGCTCCGCGACGGGCGGACGATGATCGCCGAGTGCGGCAACAAACGTGTGATCGAGGTGGGCGCCGACGGTCGCGTGGCCTTCGAACTGGCGCTCAAGGTCGAACGTCCCGATTCGCACCGGGATACCCGACGCGCGCGCAAACTCGACAACGGCAACTATCTCGTCAGCCACGAGGGCATGGGACTGGTCCGCGAATACCACCCCTCCGGTCGCATCGTTTGGGAATATGTCCTCGACCTCGCCGGACAGCCCGCCGTGCCCGGTGCCGAAGGGCACGGGGTCAGCGTCTTCCATTCGATCCGCCTGCGCAACGGCGATACGTTGATCGCCGGTGGCAACAACAATCGCGTGTTCGAAGTGGACCGCCAGGGCCGCATGCGCTGGAGCATCGAACGCGACGAGTTGCGCCATCCGGATGGACGGCCGATCCATCTCAATTGGACCACCGGCCTCCACCGGCTCCCCAACGGCAACACGGTGATCGGCAACACCTACTGCGGAGACGGCAACCCTCAGTTGATCGAAGTGACCCGCGACAAACGTGTTGTCTGGACGTTCCACGAACCCGCGATCTTCGGCCATGAGATCTGTGCGTCGCATCTGCTCGATGTGCGCGGAAAGGTGCTGCGATGAACCGCTCCGCAGGCTTCCCGACCATCGTTCCGGCGAGCGCGATCGGCCGAGGGCGGCGGACCTCCCCGGGCAACCGCATCGTCGTGGGCGTGGTTGGCACGGGCAAGATGGCCAACGACTACCACCTGCCATCGCTGCTCGACATGGAAGATGTCCAGGTCGTCGCGGTTTGCGAAGTGGATACGAAACGGCGACTCGCGGCAAAGGATCGCGTGGCGAGCGCCTATTCGACGGAAGGCAAGGCAACCTGCGACGACCATGTCGACTACCGGGATCTGGTGTCCCGGCGCGACATCGACGCCGTGTTGATCGCCACGCCCGAACACCAACATGCGTTGCCCATCCTGGAAGCGTTTCGCCACGGCAAGGATGTCTATTGTGAGAAGCCGATGACGCTCACGCTTACCGAAGCGAAGCGCTGCATGGAAATCGCGCGCGCCCGGAAACGGGTGTTCCAGACGGGCAGCCAGCAACGGTCCAACGTGTTCGGTGCGTTTCGCGAAGGGTGCGAATTCGTGCGCTCCGGTCGGATCGGACGCGTGTTGTCGGTCACGGTCGGGGTGGCGGGCCCCAGCGTGCCCTGCGATCTGCCGGCGGAACCGATGGAACCCGGCCTCGATTGGGATCGGTGGTTGGGTCCCGCGCCGAAACGTCCCTACAGCAGCGTGCTCAGCCCACGTGGGAACCACAATCATTTTCCGGCTTGGCGCAACTACCGTGAGTATTCGGGCGGCGGGCATGCCGACATGGGAGCCCATTTCTACGACATCGTGCAGTGGGCGCTTGGCAAGGACGACACGGGTCCGGTCGAGATCATTCCCCCGTCGGATCCAAAAGCCACGTCGGGAGTCCTGTTCCGGTACGCCGACGGGATCGAGGTGACGCACGGGGGTCCGAGCGGATGCGTGTTCACGGGCACGCGGGGCACGCTGTATCTGGACCGGGGCGTTCTGCGCAGCGATCCGCCCGACTTGATCCGCGAACCCCTCGGCGCGCGCGAAGTCCATCTGTTCCGGTCGCCGGGCCATCACCGCAACTGGATCGATTGCATCCGCAGCCGCGAACGCCCGGTGTGCGATGTGGAAATCGGAGCGCGCTCCAACGCGTTCACCCAGTTGGGCAACATCGCGTACCGCCTGGGCCGCAGGGTGCGCTGGGACCCGGACCGATGGGATTTCGTCGGGGATCGAGCGGCCTCGGGCCTGATGGATTACGAGCGCCGCCGCGGTTGGGCACTGCCAACCTCGTGAAAATGCAGACGGGGAGCCGGAAGGCTCCCCGTTTTCCATTTCATTTCCACCGACGACTCATGCGAGAACGTCGCGCACCACGTGTCCATGCACATCGGTGAGCCGGAAGTCGCGTCCTTGGGTGCGGAACCCCAGACGCGTGTGGTCGATGCCCATCAAGTGCATGACCGTCGCCTGCAAGTCGTGCACATGCATCACACCCGGCGTGAAGACTTCCTTGCGCGGATCGAGCGGGTTTCCGTCGGCATCGGCGACGTTGTAGCCGTAGTCATCGGTTCGGCCATAGGTGAGGCCACCTTTGACGCCGCCGCCGGCCATCCAGATCGAGAAGCACCGCGGATGGTGGTCGCGGCCGTAACTGTCGCGCGTGATCTTCCCCTGGGAATAGCTCGTGCGGCCGAACTCCCCTCCCCAGATGACCAAGGTGTCGTCGAGCATTCCCCGCTGCTTGAGATCCTGGACGAGGGCGGCCGACGCCTGATCCGTGAGTCGCGCCTGATGGCGGATGGCATTGGGCAAGTCGCCATGATGGTCCCAGCCCTGATGGTAGAGCTGAATGAAGCGAACTCCCTTTTCGGCGAGTCGTCGCGCGAGCACGCAATTGGCCGCGAACGTGCCGGGCCGGCGGGCGTCTTCGCCGTAGAGGGCGAACGTCGAATCGGGTTCCTTGGAAATGTCGGTGACATCGGGCACGGAGGTCTGCATTCGATAGGCGAGTTCGTATTGGGCGACCCGGGATGCGATCTCGGAATCGTGTTCACGTGCCTGGGTCTGTCGCTCGATGCGTCCGACCGCATCAAGGAGCGCGCGACGGGAAGCGTTTGGCATACCCCCCGGGTTGGCGAGATAGAGCACGGGTTCGCGGCCGGAACGAAACTGGACGCCTTGGTGGCGCGAGTCGAGGAATCCGCTGCCCCAAAGGCGCGCGTAGAGCGGCTGGTCGCCCTGCCCCGCGGTGACGAGCACCACGAACGCGGGGAGGTTGCGGTTGGTGGAGCCGAGTCCGTACGAAATCCACGATCCCATGGAGGGGCGACCGGCGATCTGCGACCCGGTCTGGAAGAACGTGATCGCGGGATCATGGTTGATCGCCTCGGTCCACATCGAGCGGATCAGACAGATGTCGTCGGCGATCGCTCCGGTGCGCGGCAGCAACTCGGAGAGTTGCATGCCGGAGCGGCCATGGCGCACGAATTTGAACGCCGATCCGGCGAGCGGCCACGTGGCTTGATTGGCCGACATCGCGGTGAGCCTTTGTCCCTTCCGCACCGCCTCGGGGAGGTTCTCGCCGTTGCGCTCGCGCAGCAGCGGTTTATCGTCGAAAAGGTCCTGATGCGCCGGGGCTCCGCTCTGAAAGAGGTAGATGATGCGCTTCGCCTTGGGGGCGAAATGGGGCAGCCCCGGAAGCCCGGGAACGGTGTCGCCGTTGGCCCCGACCACGTCGGCGAGGCCCAGCGCGCCGAGCCCAAGGGTCGCTCGAGTGAGGAAGTGTCGCCGGGTGGGCGCGAGGGGATCGATTGGTTCGGAGTGCTTCATCGTTTCCATACCGTGGCGTCGAGATTGAGGATGGCTTGGCAGACCACCGTATCGGCTGCGAGTGCGATCGGATCGGCGGCG
>JBJTRZ010000262.1:0-5473 GCA_046076415.1 Armatimonadota bacterium | reverse complement strand
GAAACTCGGCTGAATCCCACGATCACACCCGGGGCCGGGTACCACTGCACGCGTCCCGAAAACCCTTGCTTGACCTGATTGTCATTCCAAACGTCCGTGCTCCTGCCCGAATACGCGGCGCCTTCCAATTCGAAGGGGCCGCGTATTCGGGCAGGAGCACGGACGTTTGGAATGACAATCAGGTCAAGCAAGGGTTTTCGGGACGCGTGCAGTGGTACCCGGCCCCGGGTGTGATCGTGGGATTCAGCCGAGTTTCGGATGATCAAAGGCGCCAACGAAGGCCGACCTATTTCGTGAACGGCTTGGAGGGCATCGACATTCGCATCGCCCGGCCTTATTGGATGCTTCGGGGCGAAGCCATCCGCGGAACCATCGATGGAAGGGCCTATACGGGAGCATACCTGGATGCCTACCACCGCTTGCCCGGCCTGCAGGACTGGACCGCCACCGCGCGCATCGAGCAATTGCACCCCGATCCCCGGTACCGTTCCGCACGGCAACTGACACTTGGGGTCCGCTGGACGGTGACTCCCGAATGGAGTTTGACGCTCAACTGGCGGGCGAACGACATTTACGGGCGCTATCCGAGGACGTGGGTCCAGCAATCGGGTCCTCAAGGAGATTTCATTTTCCAGGTCTATCGGATGATAACGACGCATTCCGAGGCGCCGATTGGCCCTCGTTGATTCGGAGACGACCGTCGTCCCGCTGATTTCCGGGTTCGAGGCGGCACGCTGGATCTCGGCGCGCTTGCGTTCGGAGGAAACGTGGGAAGGCAGTTGGGACCTCGGCCGTGGCACGGTCCCCATCGAGGCGACTGCCGCGGGTGTCATCGCCCCGGGTGGTGCACCGGTCGGCTGGGAAGCACTCGAACACCTCGCACGTCATCCGCATCGCTGCGCGGTCGTGCATACCGACGGATCGCTTTCGACGCTTCACCATCAAAGTCCGGAAACACGGCGGCAGTGCAACCTCTGGGCGATCGAGCAGGGTGCCCCGACCCTGATGCTGGCGGGATTCCCGATGCACCGGACCAAGGACACGGATCCTTGGACGGATACTTTGGCCAAGATCGCCGCCGCCGGTCCGATCCATGGCGACGTGCTCGACACGACAATGGGGCTCGGCTACACGGCAATCGCCGCGGCAAGAACCGCGCGATCCGTGCGCACCATCGAATTCGACCCGGGCGTGCTCGCGATCGCGAAGGCGAACCCTTGGTCGAGGGACCTTTTCGACAACCCGCGGATCCACGTGCAGCAAGGCGACGCGGCGATCGTGTGCACGGAGCTTGCCTCCGGGTCCTTGGATGTGATCCTTCACGACCCTCCGACCATCCAACTTGCGGGGGGGCTCTACGCGGAAACCTTCTACGCCGAGCTGCATCGACTCCTCAGACCCCGCGGGCGTTTGTTTCATTACGTCGGCAATCCGGGTTCGCGTCAAGGCGCCACCCTGACCCGCGGTGTGGTGCGTCGCTTGCACCATGCAGGGTTCCGCTCGGTACGCGTCGATCCGGCGGCATTCGGCGTGGTGGCCGCGAAATGAATTTGGGTCAACCCGGCACGCGGCGCGCCTACCCCCCGGAACGTCCCGCCCAGGGGGACGCCTGGTGGATTCCCATCGTCGGGTCCGATGGGATCGTGTTGGACGCGGCGCGAAAGGCGCTCGTTCGCGGTACGGTCGCGGAGGCACCGGACAATGCCCTGTTCATCGCCGAACACGACGGCCTACCCGTGCTCGCGTGGCGCCGATCTCCCTCCGCCGACGACGATCAAGCGGGCTCGGGGGAGGACGCGATTGCGCTTCGGGAGGTCGTTGCCCGCCTTCCCGAGGGCCTGGGACATCTCGTGGGATACGCCTGCCAACTGGTCGACTTTCGGAAACAAGTGCGGTGGTGCGCGGCGTGCGGCGGCGCGTTGCGCGACGGCGAACTTTGGTCGCGCCAATGCGTGGAATGCGGGCGGGGTTTTTGGCCGCCCGCAACGCCGGCGGTATTGCTGCTCATCCACGACGGTGCGGATCGCATCCTTTTGGCCCAGAAACCCGGCTGGGGAACCCGATGGTCGATCATCGCCGGTTTCGTGGAACCCGGTGAATCGCTCGAGGCCTGTTGTTGCCGAGAGGCTTTGGAGGAAGTGGGTGTCGCGGTCGAGGATTGCACCTATGTGGGCAGCCAGCCTTGGCCATTCCCCCATCAACTGATGATCGCCTTCGAGGCCCGGCACGTGTCGGGAGAAATCGTTCCGGATCCGGGCGAACTCGCCGACGCTCGATGGTTCCATGTGGATGCGTTGCCCGACCTTCCGCCACGCCACGCGCTGTCGCGCCGAACCATCGAGTTGTGGCGCGCTCGGCGCCGCCCTTGACGGACAAGCGGCCCATGGTCCGAAATCCCCCTTTACGGTAAAATACACGGGCTCCCGCGCACGCGCCGACGGTTCCTGTTTGGAGGGCGCGACTCGGTGCGGGAAACCCGTTTCCACCCATGCCTGACGACCCGAACACGCCCGACTCCTCCGCCGGCGAAAGCCCCGCGCCGTCCGAAATCCGCATCGAGATTTCCGAGGAGATGCGCCAGTCGTACCTCGGGTACGCGATGTCCACCATCGTTTCCCGTGCGTTGCCGGATGTGCGCGACGGCCTCAAGCCGGTCCAGCGGCGCATCCTGTACGCGATGCGCGAACTCGGCCTTTCTCCGAATTCCCGGCACCTCAAATCCGCCAAGGTCGTGGGCGAGACCATGGGCAACTACCATCCGCATGGGGATCAGGCGCTCTACCTGACCATGGTGCGCATGGCCCAGCCGTTCTCGTTGCGCTATCCCCTGGTCGATGGCCAAGGCAACTTCGGCAGCGTCGACGACGACCCTCCCGCGGCCATGCGGTACACGGAAGCGCGCCTCACCGCCCTCGCCATGGAAATGATGGAGGACATCGAGAAGGACACCGTCGATTTCGTTCCCACGTACGACAACGAGCGTCGCGAACCGTCGATCCTTCCCGGCAAGTTCCCCAATCTGATTTGCAATGGTTCCAGCGGGATTGCGGTGGGTATGGCCACGAACATGCCTCCGCACAACCTGCGCGAGGTGTGCGACGCGATCGCCCATTTGATCGACCATCCCGACGCGACCACCGAGCAACTGATGACGTTTGTTCCCGGACCGGATTTTCCGACGGCTGGTCTGGTTCTGGGAAATCGCGGAATCCGCTCCGCCTACGAAACGGGGCGCGGTTCGGTCACGATGCAGGCGCGCACGTCCATCGAGCCGATGGACAACGGCAAGAGCTCGATCATCGTCACCGAACTTCCGTATCAGGTGATCAAAAGCCGCTTGATCGAGCAGATCGGCATGCTGGCCCGCGAGCGAAAAATCGAGGGCATCACCGGCATCAACGATTTTTCGGACAAGACCGGCATGCGCGTGGTGATCGAGCTCAAGCGCGACGCCATGCCGCAGAAGGTGCTCAACGCCCTGCTCAAGCACACGCCCCTGCGCACCAACTTCGGCGTGATCCTGCTCGCGCTCGTGGAGAGCGGACGCGCTCCGAAGGTGCTCGGACTCAAGGGCATCCTGCAGGAATACATCGACCACCGACGTTCGATCATCACCCGGCGCACCCGCTTCGAACTCAATCGTGCCAAACAACGTGCGCATATCCTCGAAGGCTTGCAGATCGCGGTTCAAAACCTCGACGAGGTCATCCGCATCATTCGATCCTCCGCAAACACCGAGGAAGCGCGTTCGCGGTTGATCCAGACCTTCGGATTCACCGGACCCCAGGCCGAGGCCATCCTCAACATGCAGCTGCGCCAGCTCACGTCGCTGGAGCAGAACAAAATCGAAAACGAATATGTCGGGCTCTCGCGCGAGATTGGTCGCCTCGAGGACATCCTCACCGACAAGGCGCGCGTGGACGCCATCATCAAGGCCGACTTGGATTTCCTGGTGGGCAAATACGGCGACGATCGGCGCACCCGCATCATCCCGGGCGAAGCCGACGAAATCCGTATCGAGGATCTGATCGCGGACGAGGAAGTCCTGCTGACGATCACGCGCGATGGCTACATCAAGCGGATGCCAATCGAAACCTTCCCCACGCAGAACCGTGCGGGCAAGGGTCGCAAGGCGGGCAAAACCAAGGAAGAAGACAACATCGAGCACCTGTTCCGGGCATCCACCCACGACATGGTTCTCTTCTTCACCGACCGCGGTCGCGTGTACCGCCTGAAAACCTACGATGTGCCCCAATCCAGCCGACAGGCGATGGGTACGGCCATCATCAACTTGATCCAGATCCAGTCCGACGAACGGATCACCGCGACCCTTCCCATCCGCAACATCCGCGATGCGTCGGGATACCTCTTCATGGCCACGCTCCGCGGAGAAGTCAAGCGGGTCCGCATCGAGGAATTCGCCAACCTTCGGGCCAACGGACTCGTGACCTTCGACATGGAACCCGACGATCGGCTCGGCTGGGTGAAACACACCGACGGGAACCAATCGATCGTGCTCACCACCGTTCGCGGACTCGCCATTCGGTTCCCCGAGGACGTCGTGCGCGCTTCGGGCCGCGCGTCGGGTGGCGTTCGTGGCATCCAGATCGAGAATCCGGGCGACCACGTCGTGGCGATGGATATCGCCACCGACGACGACGAACTGCTGGTCGTCGGCGAGAACGGCTACGGAAAGCGGACCCCGATGTCGGCGTACCGTACCCAAGGTCGGGGTGGCAAGGGCCTCAAGACCATGGACGTGACCGAAAAGACCGGTCCGCTCAAGGCCGCCTGCGTGGTCGAACGGTCGCGTGAATCCAACCTGCGCCTTGTGATCGTGTCGGTGCAAGGCCAAGCGATCACGCTCAAGGTCGCCGATATTCGCACGACCCAAAGCCGCTCGACCCAAGGCGTCAAGTTGATCGATCTACGCGAGGGCGACCGCGTCAAGACGGTCGAATACCTCGACGTCACCCCGAAGGAGATCGAGCCGACCGCTTGACGGCGGCCGGCTCCGGCACCACAGCCGGGGCGCGCACCAGGCAATGCTCGCGGAACTCCACATCGAGAATGTCGCCCTCGTGGCGAAGGCGCGGCTCGCATTCGGCAACGGACTCGGCGTGCTCACCGGAGAAACCGGAGCCGGAAAGTCGATCCTGCTCGACGCACTGGCAATGGCCCTGGGATCGAGGATCGGCACCGATCTGATCCGCCACGGTTCCGAACGCGCCCGCGTGGACGCGGTTTTCCATATCGACGATCTGACGCCGGAGGCGCGCGGGGCGCTTGCGGAGCGGGGCGTGGCCGGAGAAGAAGACATTCTGGTCCTCACGCGCGAAATCGATCGGTCCGGTCGGGGTGTTGCCCGCCTCGACGGCCGCCCGATCACGGTCGCGCAAATGCGTGGGATCGCCGGACTACTGATCGATGTCCACGGCCAACACGAACACCAATCGCTCCTCGACGAATCCCG
>JBJTRZ010000261.1:0-9526 GCA_046076415.1 Armatimonadota bacterium | reverse complement strand
CGAGGGTCGGCGATCGCGGTATCGACGTTGCTCGGCGCGTCGGGCACCACCGCTTGGCGGTCGGATTCCACGCTCGTCCTTTCATCGACCAACCGAACGGTCCCGTTTCGTCGCGGGCTTTCGGGACTCCATACGGTCACGGCCGGCGTGGCGGGAGCCTTGTTGATCGGCAGCCTGCTCGGCGCTTCGCGTCCGCGGCGCCGCCTATTGGTCGTCGCCGCCCCGGTGCTCGGATGGATCGTTCATGTGGTGGTGGTCACCGCCTCCTGCCAACTCGCGGCCGGCAATTCGCCTTGGCTCCTGGAATCCGCGCATCCGGAATGGATTGCCACCGGATGCACCTTGGGGTTGTTGTCCGTGATGGCGAGATACCGACGTCGCCCCGCCACCTGGGTCCACCAAGGTACGGAGGGGTCGGTTTGACCACTCTGGCATCGCGTGCCGCGCAGGTTTCGGTGGTCCTGTGGGTCGGTGCCCTCGGTCTGATTGCCATGGGCGCGCGCCTGCGGACCATCGGCACGTGGTTGCCGGAAACTCCTTTCGCGCTCGGCGCCTGGGCCGGGACCCGCGCCACGATGGACGCCCGTGCGCTGCGCCGCCTCGGAAACGCCCCGGTGAACAGTTCCGTCTATCGCAGTCCGCTCGGCGAAGTCGCCACGCTCCAAATCATCGCCCCCACGGCGATCCAAACGTTCGACGACCCGCTCGAGTCGGGGGGGCAGTACGAAATCGTGGCGGAACGAGATGTCCGACTCGCCGGCCCCGCGCGCCGTATTCGCGCAACGGCCTACCGGCACCGATTCGACGCGCAAACGCGATTGGTTGCTTACAGTTGGTGGCAATCCCGCTCCGGTGCGACGGCTCCGCTCGCGGCGGGCGCACGCGACAAGACCCGACGTCGGTTCGTCGCCGGATTGCGCTCGTTGATCGGCGGAGATCGTTGCCTGATCCGCTTGATCGCGAAGGCCGACCCGGAGGATACGACCGGAATGCGCACTCGTCGTACGCTCGACCGTCTCGCGGAAGCCGCGATCGAGTCCATCGCGATGGCAAGGGAGCCCGACCAGCGATGAGGATTCCGATTGGAGCCGTTCCGGCACTGCTCCTGTTCGGTTCGGGTTGCCGCCAAACGCCGCCATTCCCTCCGTCGGAGATGGCACGGCTCGCCGACCCGCCCGCGTTTGCCAGCCTTCCCGTCGAACGATGGGTGTCCGCGGTTCCCGGCACCGCGTGGACCTTGGAGGCGATCGGGGGTCCCAAGAGCCGCATTCGAGTGCTCTGCGTCGGGGAGGCGAACGTGCTTGGCCGGCGCGGGTTGCGGTTCCGGCTGGACCTGAACGGCAAGCCCTGGCGCGAGGAAGTCCTGGGCACCTCCTCCCAAGGCTTGATCCTGCTGGAAATGGGCAAAGCGGGCGGGGCAGGAATGCGGTTCGAGCCTCCGATGGTCCTTGCCTCGCGGCTACCGCGCCCGGGAGAGGAGTTTCCATGGTCCGGAGCGATTCGGATCGGAAGCGAGCGTATTGCGGCGCGCGGCTACGCGGTGACGCGGGATCCCGAACCGGTCGGAACCACCGGCTCGCCGGGCCGATCGCTGGTATTGGACTCGTTGGTCGAATTGTTGCCCGAAGGATCCGAGCCGATTCCGTTTCCTGTTTCCCGTTGGTACGGGTCGGAATTCGGTTTGTCGCGCGTTCGACTGGGAATCGCGGGAAACATGACCACTTTCGAAGCCCGCGAACGTACGGCGGGAAACGCGCGATGAACCAACCGCCGGACCAAGCCGGATTGCGTCGCGCCGTGCTTCCAGCCGGCTCGGCGCCTTGGTTCCTTCTTCTCGCAGCCTACATGGCCGCTTGGTACTTGCCCGTATCGCCGTTTTTTCGCTGGATTTCACCGTGAGCCCCCGTGCCGGTTGGAATCGACGGTCCGGTCTCATGGGTGGAACGGTGGTGGACCAACCCGGAATCGCCGACCGTGCACCAATGGCTCGTGGCTCCCGCCGCGCTCTGGCTCGCCCACAAGCGCCGCGAGGATGTCGTGGCGGCATGGCAACGGACGATCGCGGCACCAACCGCCTTGCTGCGCCGCTGGGAGCGGGCCCGTTGGCTTCCGCTCGCCGTTGCCCTGTTGCTGATCGCCTTCGCCCACTTGGCGCACGTCGCGACCGTGGCGACCATCGGGCTCGCACTCGCGCCGTGGGCCGTGGTCAGAGCCACCCACGGCCCGCTCGTCGCACGGGCGCTCGCCCCGTCGTGGATCTGCATGGCCGCCTTGGCGATGCCACCGGAAACCGTGCCTACACGCGTCAACGAGGCACTGGGCACCCTGGTTTGCCGGGGGGTCGCATGGGTCTGCGGACTTGGTGGCTTCTCCGTCGAGGCGACCGGTTGGTCGTTGCGCAACGGCACGCGCATACTCGCGCTCCAGTCCTCCGGCGGAACGGCGGCGGCGATGTCGCTGGCCGTGTTCGCGGTTTTGGTGGACGGGTTGGCACGGCGACGACGCATGGGCGAAGTGGTGTTTGCATCGGCGATGGCAACCGTCGCGGCGTTCGTTTGCGGGGTCGCACGCGCCACCTTCGGTGCCGTGGCCCCCGAACCGATCGCACGGGGCGTGCTCGCCGTGCCGGGAATCGCCGCCGCCCCGATCGCGTTCGCCTTTCCTTGGCTGGTGCGACGGTTCGCAAGCCGATGGAAGTTGCGCCTGCCCGCTCCCGTTCGCAGGTGGATCGACGCGCTGGGTCGGGCTGTTCGAACCGTCCTCCAGCCGATCGCAAAACGCTCCCGGGTGCTCGCCGCACCGTTGCGCGCCCTCGTGCGGCGTACCGGCCTCGGGTTCGACCGGTTGGCCGACACGGGTGGTCGAGGGGTGGCCCGGGCGGTATCGCCGTTTGCTTGGTTTTCCTCGGTGCTCGAGGGATGGTTTCGTCGGTTGGACCGACGGCAGGCCCGGCGCCGGAGGTTCCGGCCGTGAGCGTCCGCCCCACCTACCGTTCCGCGGCACCGTCGCGAACGATTCTTGGGATCGCCGCGGTGTTTGTCGGCGTGAGTCTCGCCGGCACCTTCGCGACGCTGCGCATGGTCCGGGCGGGCGGCTGGCTCCCGGACGTTCCCGAAGTGATCGGCTATTTCGAGGGTACCGTGGTGCCCCCGAACGCCGCCGTGCTCGCACAGTTGGGCAATCCGCGCTCGACCGGTCGCACGTACCGGCATCCGCTCGGCGACATGGTGGAACTGTCGGTGGTGACTGCCGGAATGTTCGAGAATTACCATGACCCCACCATTTGCGTGGGTGGGGGCGACTATCGGATGACCGGAGTTGGGACCGTGGCGCTGGGCGACGGCGAAGCCGCCCCGCGGGCGCGCGCAATGGTGTTCCGTCACCGACGCGATTCCAATCTGCGCATTTTGATGTACTACTGGCAGCAGAATCGCGACGGAACCACGGATACGGAAGCGCGCATGGGAAATCTGCGCGATATCGCCGCACGCCTACGCACCGGATATGGGGCTGTCTTCCTCGGGCATCAAACGGTGTTGGTCCGGGTATTCACCGTGTACCGGGCCGAGCGCGATCCGTCGGCGGAGCATGCCCAGCGCGTCGTCGACGAGATTTCGCGCGCCGTCCAACGCAAATTGCTGACGGAAGGGTCGAAATGATCCGGCAATTCCTCGGTGCGACGCTTGCCCTCTCCTGCGCCTTCGCCTGCACCGGTTGTCGCGAAATCAACGAAGCGTCGAGCGAGGACGCCGGATCGTTGCGGCAAAGGGTCCAGGTTTCGCAGCCGGTCGCCCTGCCCGCCGCCACGTGGATGCCCTCCGGGCCGACGCACCGCTGGCGAACCCGTTTCCAAGCGCGAAAGCCTTCCGCGGACGCCAACGAGTTCGACCGTGTCGAGGAGGTTCGCGGCACGGGAGTCCGGCTGCGCGGCGGCCGAAGGATGGTCGGATTGCTCGCGGTAGGTGCCGATGGTCGTTCGTCGCGCGAGGAGTGGTATGTCGATCGCCCCGAGGGCCGGTGCTTGTCCGAGGCGGGGGGAGGCGCGGATCGATTGGTGTTCGAACCACCCTTTCCCGTACTCCCCGCCAAGGCGGTCCCGGGAAACACGGTTCCTTGGTCGGGAACGGTGCGTTTCGCGGGCCGCGCCACGCCCGCCAACGGTTATGTCCGGTTCCGCGGATTCGAGCCCATCGCCACATCCGAAGGACAGCGAGACGCCGCTTGCGTGGAAACGGTTTTGATCGCCGGAGGTACGGGCGCAGGCGCACTGCGGTTGCCGATGGTCCGATGGTTCCTGCCCAAGGTCGGAGCGGTCAGGGTGTGGTTCAAATCGGGGGACACCGAATATCTACGGGAGACCATCGCGTTCCGGCAACGTTAGTCCACCTTGCCGGGGACGATTTTGGTGGTTATACTGACACGAATGTGTTGTTTGGCGGTCGGTGGGCGAAGCCACCGATCCGCACGGGTTCCGAAGAACGGTCGAATCGCAATACCATGAAGCTGTCCCAACGTTTTGTCCGTCTCGCCGCCGCCCTCGGCATCGCCGGCATGGTCGCGATCCAAGTTCCGCTTCGGGGTGGATCCGGAATCGCAATGGCCCAAGATGAGTACCCGAGCCTCAACGGAGGCGGCACGTTCGCGGCGATCAGCCAGGTCGGTGGATACGCCTTGGTGTTGTACGGTGTTTTAAGCACCACCCAAAGTGGCGTGGCCCAGCCGATCCTCACAGGTGCCGTGCAGGGCAAGCCCCTCGAAGACATCTTTTCCGCCCGCGCGGACGATTTTTCCGAAATCGATCGGCTCCTGGATCAGGGTGAACTTCAGGACACGATGCGCACGGAAGGACCGTACACGTTCTTTGCCCCGACGAACGCCGCACTGGCGCAGGTTCCCGCCGATACCGTGGCGAGTCTGGTGGCAATCGCCAATCGAGCCCTGCTGCAATCCACGCTCAAACTGCACGTGGTTCCAGGCCGCTACTTGATCGCCGACCTCAAAGCCATGCCGGACAATACGCCGTTGCAGACGCTCACAGGCGACACGATCATGGTCACCAACACGGGCGGCCTCAAGGTGAACGGAGTCGCGGTCGTCGAAGAGGATATCCCGACGATCCAAGGCTGGGTCCACCCGCTACAGGGCCTGTTGTCCCCGCCGAACTGATCGGCAGTACCAATAATCAACGCCCCGGACCGTGGTCCGGGGCGTTCTTGTTTTCGGGGACGGTTGCATCATCGCAACAGCGTCACGGTCGGCCCGGGCGCGCTTCTCCCGAAGGTTGGGAAATCGGGCCCGTTCCAACCGGCCCCACGGCCACCGCTCGGTACACGCGTCCCGCGGAATCCCGATACGACGCTTCCACCCAAACTTCCCATCGACGCGCGCGGTCCAAGTCCTCCGGCAGAGACACCCGGAGTGTCGATTCGCCGGGACGTCCCGCCGGGCGCAAGCCACGCACCTCGACCCGCGTGTCGTCCAGTGGATTCCCCTTACGGTCCTCCCCTGCGCCATCGCGCATTCCGACCAACCATGGGCGCTCCCATGTCGTACCGGGAAAGGTCGCGTGATGTCGCCCGTTGGCGTCGGTGAACCGTGCGGTCCACGAAACCGCTTGGCCGGGGCGGATCCCGGCAGGTGCCTCCGCGACCAGCTCCCACGTTCCGCGAAGTCCACCGCGAGTCCACGGAACATCGTGCGGCAAGACCGCCCCCAGAATTCCGGTTGCCAGCACGCCGATGGCTCCGGCCATCCAACCGACCGGCCTGTTACCGGGTTTGGATTCGTTCGATGGTGGCGCCGTTCCGTATCCCGCAAGCAAACCGGCCAGCGCCCATACGGGTGTCATGGCAAACGCAGGGGAGGCCAAGCCGGATATTCCCACGATCAATGCCAGCCCCACCATCCCGGCTCCGGCGGCGCGATCGATCGGAGCCCCCTCGGCGCGGGCGCGCATCCACCCCGCCGTTCCCCAAGCCACCAGCATCGCCAGCAACAGACCACACCCGATCGCTCCAAATTCGGCGAGGGTCTGCATCCACAGGCTGTGGGGGTTGTTCGACAAGTCGGCGCCCCCGCGCAAGACCTCCCAATCCGCCGATCCCGCGTGGGTGAATAGTCCTTGACGCACCGCGTAGGTGCCGGGCCCGGACCCGATCCATGGGGATTCCCGCGCGAGGTGCCATGCCGCCTTCCATTGGTCCACCCGGGCTGCGAGCGAACTTGGACCGCTTCCTTCGAAAAGCGAAGACCAACGGGCACCAACCGCGCCACCGACACCGCCGGCGAGTATCAAAAACAGCAATCCCAGCCCGAGCAACGTTGCCGGCGAATCCAGCCAACGCGCCAGACCTCGTTTGGACCCGTCGGACCGGAGCAAAGTCCCCCGGGCAAGCACGACCGCCGCCACACTACCGAGCACTCCCCCGATCCATGCGGTTCGACAGCGCGCGAGGACCCAGGCGAATCCGATCACCAAGACACCGGTCTGCCATACCAACCGTCGCCACGCGGCGGGATCCCGCAGGGTCGCGAGCGGGAGCAGGAACGGCAGCACCAGGGCAAGCGCGGTCCCGATCGTTTCGTGCGTTCCCACACCCGACAGTGCGCCCGCATCGAAGCGCACGGCGCGCGCACCGGACCCCGTGATTCCGTAGCGTGCCATGTCGAGGAAGGCTCCCACCGCGACCGTTCCAACGACGGCGGTGATCGCTCCCTGGCGGTCCTCCTTGGTTTGGAATGCCGCGCGGCCGATGAGGAACAGGACGAAACCCGTGGCGAACCGGGTCAGTTCCGCGAACGCGAGCACCGGGAACGGCGCGCGGAGAGCACCAAGAGCCACGAAAGCGATCCATGCCGTGGTGAAAACCACTTCGGGGGATTTCCACCGGATCGTGCGCCGCAAATCCACCGTCCAAGCGGCAACCGCGAGGGCTGCGCAAAAGGCGATGGTCGCGATGGCCGTGGCCCAATTTCCCGGAAGTCCCGGCGCATGGACGGGGACGGTCGACGCCAACAAGGGCGGGACGATCCATGCCCGACGCCACCGTACTTCCACATGGGTCTCGGTTCGACGGCGCCGAACTCGGCGACGGCGCACGCGTTCCGCTTCGGACATCGGTCAGGGTTTGCGGGCAAATCCGCCGTGGCGCGAGCGATAGTCGGCCATGTATCGAGCGACGAGATGCTGCAGACGTTCGCGGAAACGATCATGCCCGAAGGTCTCGGCATGGGCGCGGATCCGCTGGGCGTCCACGGAGAGCGTGTCGAGACGCCGGATGGCCCCCATCAACGACTCGACCGTGGGTTCGTCGAAGAACAGTCCGCTGAGCCCTTCGGCCACGGTTTCCATGGCTCCTCCCGCGCGGTACGCGATCACGGGTCGCCCCGCCGCCATGGCCTCGACCGGCGCGATCCCGAAGTCCTCCTCGCCCGGAAACAGGAACGCGGAGCAGTTGGCGAAAAGCGATTCCACCTGACCGTCGGGAAGTTTGCCCAGGAATTCGACCGTGGGGCCGGCGAGCGCCCGCAGTCGCGCCTCGTCGGGACCGGAACCGACGACCTTGAGGCGCATCCCCAAACGCGTGGCCGCCTCGACCGCGAGATCGACGCGCTTGTAGCTGAGGAAACGGGAAACCACCAACAAATAGTCGGAATCCGGATTGTTGGTCGGCTGGAACCGGGAGGTGTCGACCGGAGGATACAGGACATCGGCGGTTCGACCGTAGAACTTCTGGATCCGCCGGACGATGTTGTGCGAATTGCCGAGGAAGTAGTCGACGCGCTGCGCCGCCTGCCAGTCCCATGCGCGCAATCGATGGATCACGAACGGCATCACCGACCGCTCGAACCCTCCGAAACTGCCTTGTTCCACATATTCCGCGTAGCGCCACGCGAAGCGCATGGGCGTGTGGCAGTAACTGATGTGGCAGGTTTCGGGATAGGTGATGACCCCTTTGGCGAAGGAGGTGTTGTTGGAGATCACGACATCGTAGCCACGAAGGTCGAGCATCTCGAACGCCATCGGGAAGAGGGTCAGGAACTTCTTGTGGTGGCGGTTGGTGGCCGCAAAGGGAACGCGCTGGAGGAACGAAGTTCGAACGTCCATTTGCGCAAACGAAGGAAACGTGCCTTTCGGATCGTACACGGACGTGTAGATGGGCGCTTCCGGCCAGATTCGATGGAAGGCCTCCACGACGCGTTCCGCTCCCCCGGATTGGGTAAGGAAATCGTGGACGATCGCGATCTTCATGGGTGCAGGGAGGCGGCGGGCCGATCCATCTTACCGGAACATTTACCGGGCCGGGGAATTCGCGGCGTCCGCGCGGTCCGCGACCTCGCCGTACGCTGCGAGAACCCCTTCCGCGCAACGCGCCCAGGTGAAGTGCGCGGCGCGCGCGATCCCGGATTCGCGGCGCCGGTCCCGGAGCGCATCATTCTCGAGCAGCTCCATTACCGCATCCACCAAACCCGCAACGTCGCGCCCATCCACCACGGTCGCGGCGTCCCCGACGACCTCGGGCAAAGCGCCCCCCGAGCCGACCACCGCCGGCGTGCCGGAGGCCATCGCCTATATCGGCGGCCACCCGAATCACTCGTACAGCGATGGAAACAGGAACACGTCGGCGGCGCGGTACGCCGCGCGCAGCGTATCCTCGTCGACCCGCCCCGCATGGACCACCCGATCGGCGACCCCGAGGTCCGGGATCGACGCCTGCTCGTCGTCGAAGAACGGTGCCCCGATCCGAACCAACCACACGTCGCGCCGGCGCCGCGCGACTTCGGCCACCGTACGGAGGACCGCCGGCGTGTTCTTGTATCGATTCCGCGTGCCGACGTGCAGCACGACGCGGGCGTCGGCGGGGAGTCCCCAGCGTTGGCGCAGGGCCAGCGCCTCTGCGCCGGGATCGCTCCCATCGGCCGGCACCGGCCCGAATCCGGGTTCGATTCCGATCGGGACCACCCGGATGCGACCGGAGTCGAAGCCGGCTCGCGCGATCAGGTCGTTGCGCGTGGCTTCGGAGTCGGCCAGCACCAAGGCCGCGTTCCGCATAGCAGCCAGCCGCATTTGGAACGTTGATCGGATCCAGGGCTTGACCGGCACGTCCAGCACCCCCAACGCGGCGAGCAGCGGTATGACATCGTGGCAGGTGACCACGGTGCGTTCCGGGGGAGTCGCGCGCGCCAGCGTGGCGTGGCTATGGTCGAGAATATGGTGGATGTCGCCGCGGTGCGCGGCGGCCAAACGAGGATATGCCCTCCACCGCGCATGGAGACCACGCGCGCGCTCCCTCACCGGGCCGGGAAGCAACTTCTGCCACGGTTCCACGCCATCGCACTCGAGGACGTCGAAATTCCACTTTTCCGCGCCAACGACGTGCAGCGCGTCGATCAATCGGTTGCGATAGCGCTCCATCGACACGGACGGGAAACCCGCAACGTTCGGGAGCAGAACCGCAGTTCGTCGCCTCACCCCGCAAGGCTCCTGTACAGCGCGACATATCGATCCCCGACGGCTTCCCAGCGG
>JBJTRZ010000260.1:0-3702 GCA_046076415.1 Armatimonadota bacterium | reverse complement strand
TGTCCTTCGTGCGGGGGCGACCGCCTGCGCCCCTTAGGTATCGGCACCGAACGCGTCGAGGCGGAGATCCAAGGACTGTTTCCCTCGGCGCGCCCCGTCCGAATGGACCGCGACACGACGACCCGCAAGGATTCCCACCGGCAACTGCTCGGAGCTTTCCGCCGTGGAGAGGCCAACATCCTGATCGGCACCCAAATGGTGGCCAAAGGACTCGATTTTCCCAATGTCACGCTGGTCGGAGTGGTTTCCGCGGATACCGCATTGAACGTTCCGGATTTCCGCGCCTCGGAGCGCGCGTTTCAATTGCTCTCGCAGGTGGCGGGCCGTGCGGGCCGGGCCGAACGTCCGGGAACCGTGCTCATCCAAACGTTCAACCCGACGCACGAGGCGGTGGTGGCGGCGGCGAACCACGACTACGAAGGCTTCTACGCGCGAGAAATCGAGTATCGTCGCGAACTCGGATACCCCCCTTTCGCAAGGCTGGCGAATCTGGTCTGCGGCGACGAAGACGGGTCGGCGGCCGATCGTCGTCTCCGCAGCGTCGCGGCCGTGCTCGAGGGAACTCCGGACATCCGATTGCTGGGTCCCGCACCGTGTCCACTCTCGCGGTTGCGAGAAAAATACCGCCACCATCTGCTGATCAAATGCTTCGAGGCACGGGATCCCGCGCGCATCGTGGGGGAGGCGCTCGAGCGCATTCCCGCACGGGAACGGGCGCTGATCTCGGTGGATATCGACCCGATCAGTCTGGCGTGAGCAGTGCGTAGGCGCCGCGGAATCGTTCCGGCCAGCGCCTCGGCTTTCCGGTGATGGGGTCTATGCACACCCCCGTGGTGGAGGCGGTCGCCAGTTCCACCCCATCGCGCTCGCGCACCAAACGGTACCGCCAGATGAGCGAAGCCGGCCCGACGGAATCGATGCCCCCTTCGATCCGGATACGGTCACCGAAGCGGGCGGGAGCCAGGTAGCGGATATTCGCCTCCGCGATTACGATCTGGATACCCTCGGCCGCGATGTCGTCGAACGAGAGTCCGATTTCGGGGAACCAAAGCGAGCGCGCGGTCTCGAGATAGTTCAAATAGACCGCATTGTTGACGTGTCCGAACGAATCCAATTCGTAGCTACGGACCTCGATGGTGCAAACCATGGCCACCTCGAAAAGCAAAACGCCGCCCGAGGCAACTCGGACGGCGTGAAAGTCGGGCGAACGTCAGCGGTTGAAGTAGTCTGCGTTCAATTGGATGAAGTTCTCCCACTTGCCCGGAACTTCGTCCTCCATGAAGATGGCGTCCACCGGACACTCCGGTTCGCACAATCCGCAGTCGATGCATTCGCCGGGATTGATGAAGAGTTGGTTGTCGCCATCTCCGCCCTGGATGCAATCGACAGGGCAGACCGCGGCGCAGGACTTGTCCTTGACGCCAATGCACGGTTCGGTGATCACGAAGGCCATCGGTGAAAACTCCCGCTTGCCGCACCTCGGCGGCGATGCCGTCGCCCGGCAGGGCGATCGGGGCCCGGTTTCTCCACCATGGCCTTTTCGATTATAACGGTCGCCCATCGGGCGCGCAACGCAGGATCGGTCGCCGCAGGCGGGGTTCAACGATCCTCGCGGTAGGAGCACCCGTCCGCGCCACGAAGACCCGACCAGCATTCCCAGCGAATTCGGTACCCCCGCTCCGCGCAGTAGTACAGGTTCGAAACCAGATCATCACCGCATACGGGACAGGAACCTCGGATCCACAACGGATCGGGGCGCCCTTCCCGGTCCGTGTTTTCCCCACGCGCTGGATCGGGTCCGAGGCGCACCTCGGTATCCACAACCATTTCCACCGGACTCGCACTCGCCATACCATGCCTACCTTTCGGGTTGCGGTGCCGGTCTCGCCGACCGACGTTTCCCTACTCCGTGGAACCCCCGCGAACCGGAAACCCTCTGTGAACATTTGTTCGATAAGGTGTTTCCTTTCCCCGCGGGGTTCGCGAGGCGCGATCGGGAGGGGTAAAATCCGTGCACGGGCTCGCCCCGACCACTCTCCCGCCTTGGGCGGGAACACAAGGATGGACCCATGTCCCTCGTAGGAAAACCCGCACCCGACTTCACCGCCCCGGCCGCGTTCCCGGGCGACTCTTCCGCCGGCCCGGTAAAGACCGTTTCCCTTTCCGATTATCGAGGCAAGTGGCTGGTCTTCTTCTGGTACCCCCTCGACTTCACGTTCATCTGCCCCACCGAAATCGTGGCCCTCTCCGACCGCCTCGACGAGATCCAGGAAATGGGTGCGGAAGTGCTGGGCGCCTCGACCGACTCCGTCTACTCGCACCGGGCATGGATGCGCACCGCGCGCACCGAATCCGGGATCGAAGGCACCGCCTATCCCATCATCGCCGACATGACCCACGCGATCGCACGCGATTACGAGGTGCTCATCGACGGCGAAGGCATTGCGTTGCGTGGTCTCTTCATCATCGATCCCGACGGCGTGATCAAGCATGCGACGATCAACGCACTCAATGTCGGCCGCAATGTCGACGAAGTGATCCGCACCCTGCAGGCCCTGCAGTCGGGCGGCCTGTGCGCGGCCAACTGGAAGCCGGGCCAGAAGAACCTCAACCCGGGAGGCTGATGGCATGCCGCTCCGATCCGGCTCGGATCTTCCCGAGCTCTCCGGAGCGACCGAATGGATCGGAGGGTCGGTGCGCCGAGAGGATCTTCTCGGCTCGCCGACCCTGATTCATTTCTGGTCGCTCTCGTGCTACATCTGCAAGAACAACCTGCCCCACCTGCGTGCATGGAAGGACACCTACGCCCCCCAAGGGCTCAAGGTCGTGGCCGTGCACATGCCTCGCGAGGAGGTGGAAACGGATGTTGAAAAGGTGCGCTCCGCCATCGCGGAGCATTCCATCGATGAACCCTGCGCGATCGACAACCATCACGACATCAAGGATGCGTTCCTGAACGAAGCCGGCTACGTTCCGCATTACTACCTCTTCGATCGCGAAGGCAAACTCCGCGCACGCGCCGCCGGCGATGCGGGTGTTGCCGGAATCGAAGCGGCGCTGGCGAAGCTGTTCGCCGAGGAAACCGCCTGACGTGGAGGATGCGCCGCAGGGACCGGTGCCGGGAGCGACGAGCGACGAGCGGCTGCTCGCGCCGCCGCGACGCGATCACGATCGCTTCATCGACACCGACCCTTGGCGCGTCCTACGCATCCAGTCGGAAATCGTCCACGGGTTCGACGCGCTCGCGGGCGTGGGTCCCGCGGTCACGCTTTTTGGTTCCGCGCGCACGACCGAGGCCAGCCCGGAATACGCGTTGGCCGTACGAACCGCCCAGCGGCTGGGAGAATCGGGCTACTCCATCATCACCGGCGGTGGACCCGGGATCATGCAGGCCGGCAACGAAGGTGCCCGCCTCGCGGGAGCCCGCAGCGTCGGACTCAACATCGAGTTGCCGTTCGAACAGCGCCCCAATCCCTACTGCGACATCTCGTTGCATTTCCGCTACTCCTTCGTGCGGAAACTCATGCTGGTGAAGTACGCCACGGCGTTCATCATCTTTCCGGGAGGATTCGGCACCATCGACGAATTGATGGAGGCGCTCACCCTGGTACAAACGGGCAAGATTCGCAACTTCCCGATCGTTCTCGTAGGCACCACCTACTGGAGCGGCTTGATCGATTGGATGCGCCGCGCCTTGGTGTT
>JBJTRZ010000259.1:0-3899 GCA_046076415.1 Armatimonadota bacterium | reverse complement strand
ACCGCGAGCATCCCACCCACGGTCGCCGAAGCCGAATCTCCCGGCTCGAGGGGAAGGAACTGACCGCGGGTGGCCAGACGGGCTTGCACTTCCGACAAGGCGACGCCGGCTTCCACCGTGATCGTCATGTCGGCGAATTCGTGCGCCACCACCGACCCGAGCCCCGTGGTGTCGAGCAGCAGATCGGCGGAGCGCGGAACATGCCCGTAGTCCTGTCCGTTGCCGCCGCCCCACGGGATCACCGACTTGCCCGTCCGAGCCGATTCGGCGACGATTTCCACCAATTCGGCCGTACTTTCGGGGCGCACCACTTCCGACGGCTCGCATCCGAGCGCCGCCCTGGCCGCCGTCCGCAGTCCTGCGACTCGCGAAGCGCTCACGCGCACACCTCCGCCACGTCCGGGGCGAGTCCGAAATCATTCGCCACCAATTCCGCGATCCTTTCGCGCTCCTCGTTCGTGAGCACGGGCGTGTCGGACGCCGCCGCCAACTCGGCGAGTTGGTCGGCATCGTAGATGTTGGGCAGGACGGACACGACGGACGGTTCGTCGAGGATGAATTGGATCGCCGCTTGTCCGATCGTTCGACCGGTGCCCTCGGTGAGGAACGCAAGGCGCTCGACCTTGAGCAGGCCGCGCTCGAGCCACGCCCTGCGGCGTTCGTTGGTGGTGAGACGCCAATTGCGGTGGTCTCCCGGAGCGAACGTCGTATCGGTGGCGAGATTGCCTTCCAGCAGGCCCGACGCATGCGGAACTCGAACCAGAATGCCTTTGCCGTGCGCGCGGGCGGACCCGAAGATCGGTGCCCCCACCTGCTGCTCGAGCAGGTTGTAGATGATCTGAACCGAAGACATGCCGGTTTCCTCGATGGCGGCCCGAGATTCGTCGGCTTGGCGCACATCGATGGCCGGCCCGAGCGCGGCGCCGTACGAGCGAATCTTTCCCTCGGAACGAAGATCCTCGAGCAACGCGAGCAAGTCGTCCTTCAGGATCGCGTCGATGCGCGGATTGTGCATCTGGTAGAGGTCGATTCGGTCCGTTCCCAGACGTTGCAGGCTGCGCTCCACCGCACCGCGGACATACGCGGGTTCCCAGTTGTGCGGGCGCTCCCGTTGATTGGGATCGGGCGCATGGTTGACGATGTCGTAACCGAATTTCGTCGCGATGACAATCTCGTCGCGGCGCCCGGGAAACGCCTCTTGAAGGATGCGCTCGGCGCCACCGTCGTCGTAGGTATCCGCCGTGTCGAAAAAGTTGACACCAAGATCCAAGGCGCGTCGCAGCAATTCGATGCCGTAGGCTCGGTCGGTGATGCCCCACCAATTCGTGGCGACGGTCCAGACTCCGAAACCAACCGTTCCAACCTGCAGTTCACTGCCGGGAAGCGTGCGGGTGCGCATGCGTGCAGTGTACCGTGAAGCCCTTTGGCCACGTCCGGATCAGGAGTTGGAGACAACCTCGCGAATCCGTCGCAGCGGGCTCCGCCGGTACCAGCGCCACCATCGGAAAACCCACTCCGCCATCCGACGTGCCGGGGACGGGAGCGGAGCCGCCGATCCCACCCGACGTCGCGCGTGGACATCCTTCCACCCGAGGCCCTCGGCCATGAGTCGCGCGAACAGGTCTTCCGCATCCACCCAATCGTCGCCCAGATCCTCGCCGTAGGGCCCCGCGCTGTGCGGGGGAAACGAATGCAACGCCTGCCCGTCCTCCACCGCGATCGGATGGTCGCGAAACGTTGCCGAGACCCCTTCGCCCTCCACGATTTGAAACCGGTCGTACTCCCCCGACGCGGCGATGCGCAGGAACGCTTCGATGCGATGGGCCTCGACCGAGATGTGCCGTGGATGAACTCCGAGGCGGAACAAGGCACGGACCAAGTCGTCCTCGCCGCCCTCGATGTCAATCTTCACGTAGTCCGGGCAACCGTGCTCGGCGATCAATTTCGCGAGCGATTTCGCGGGAAGTTCGACACGGCGATAACGATCCCGACGGCGCAACGGCGCGGTTCGCCGGCTCAGGACATGGTTGTCGATATGGACATGGAACGCCACGGTTTCGCCCTGGTCGCGGGCCGTCACGACGCAAGACTCGACCACCAATTTTCCGGTCGAAATGGAATCCGCGAAGCGGGCTTCGATGACTTCGCATAGATCCGGGTTCGCCTCGACCGCGACGACCTTGGATGCCTTCAAAATGTAGTAGGCAACATCGTCGCCGTTGTTTGCTCCGATGTCGAAAATCGTCTTGTCCATCGCCCCAGTTTCCCATACGCCCCGGTTCGAACGATCGGGGGCCGCCAACCCGACACCACGGCGTTATCCCCAGCGACGCTCCGGAGGATCGAACACGAACCCGTGAAGCAATTCGCGACGACCCGGAGAGAGCCGCGCGTAAAACTCCTTGGAGTAGCTCCAATGCTCCATGGAGGCGACCATCCACGGATGCTCGTACGCGTAATACAGCATCCGCCGTTCACCCCCGGGTTTTGTCCAAGGTCCGCCCGAATGCCAAAGGGCATTGTGAAAGAAAACAGCGGTTCCGGGCCGGGGCCGCAATTCGACCGCACCATCGAAGAGATTCGGGTTGGCCAGATCGGCTGGATCGGGTTCAAGCCGAGCCCGGTGGCTCCCGGGAACGACGCACAGGTTGCCCTGGCCACCCTCGGTCATATCCGACAGGAAATAGCCAACCTTCAATTGCAACAGCGGTATCGGCCACCCCAACCCTCGGAACCCATTGTCGTGGCCATCCAAATGCCACCCCATTCCGGGCCGATCCAATCCCTTCTCGACAATGGCGTCGCTGGCGTGGTGATGCGGCTTGGCATTGAGCAGCGCCCGAACATAGGCCATCGTTCGCGGAAAGTCGAGCAATTCCAAAAACAGCGGGTCGTCGTCGAGGATGTAGAAGATTCGGGTGGAGTCGCCCTCCACGGCCGTGATTCCGGTTTGGGTCGCCCCGGCCTCCCGTTGGGCGCGCCGGAGCGAAACCACGCGTTCCAGTACCGCGTCGAGGCGGGCGACATGGTCCGCATCGAGGAAATCCTCGACCAGCAGATACCCTTCATTGTCGAAGCGAAATCGCTCGGCATGGGACGGTTCGTTGGACTCGCGCATGGGACGTTGGGGGTTCAGGCGATGATCTTGGTCGCGACCTCGCCGGCAACGTCGGTGAGGCGGAAATCGCGACCCGCGTACCGATAAGTCAATTTGAGATGGTCGATTCCCATCAAATGCAGCATCGTGGCGTGGAGGTCGTGGATGTGCATCTTGTCGTCCTGCGCGAACCATCCGTAGTCGTCGGTCGAACCGTATACGAATCCCGGCTTGACGCCCCCGCCCGCCATCCACATCGTGTAGCCATGCGGGTTGTGGTCGCGTCCGTCCCCGCCCTGCGCCGTGGGAGTTCGGCCGAACTCTCCTCCCCACAACACCAATGTGTCCTTCAACAGCCCCCGGGACTTCAGGTCCCGAAGCAAGCCGGCAATCGGCTTGTCCACCTCGCGCGCGTTCTTTTCGTGATCGTTGCGCAAGTTGCCATGTTGATCCCATTTGTACGAATGGGTGACCTGCACGAACCGCACGCCCGCCTCGGAAAACCGGCGCGCGAGCAGGCACTGGCGACCGAAGTTGTCGGTCGGTTCGTTGCCGATCCCGTAGAGATCCATCGTGGCCTTCGACTCGCCCGAGAGGTCCATCACCTTGGGGGCATCGCGCTGCATACGGAACGCGAGCTCGAAGCTCTGGATCCGCGCTTCGAGCTGCGGGTCTCCCCCCCAGTGCGACGTCTGTTCGCCGTTCATGGCGGCGAGCAGGTCGAGTTGCTCCCGTTCGACCGTGGTGGGCAAGGCTCCGGCCAAGTGGGCGATGCGGGCGTCCTTGGCACGCACGCTGGCAT
>JBJTRZ010000258.1:0-1674 GCA_046076415.1 Armatimonadota bacterium | reverse complement strand
TGGGTCGTGGAGTCGGAGTACCCGGGCTTCCGCTCCGAAGGGGTGCCGGAAATCACCGACCTGAACGTTTGGCCGGATTGGCGTCGCCGGGGGATCGCATCCGCTTTGCTCGATGTGGTGGAAGATCGAATATGCGAGGTTTCGGACCGGGCCGGGATCGCCGTGGGGCTCACCTGCGATTACGGCGCCGCGCAGCGCCTGTACGTGTTGCGCGGGTATGTGCCGGATGGAGCCGGAGCGTGGGTCGGGGAGGCGGCATGGGACCCGCGTATGCCCTGCGGACCCGACGATGCGGTGATCCATCTGGTGAAAACATTGAATCTCGCCGACCGTTGACGTATTCGGCGTCCGTGATAGAATCGTCCGGTTGCCCCGAAGTCGATTCGGGGCGTTTCTTGCGTCGGCGCCACCCTGCGACGACGGTGAAAAAGGCGGTCCGCACTTCGTTGCGACCGCGCCAAAGCCCGGGAAACTCCCGGAAACTGGAGGAAATATGGCTCGAGAATCGTGGAAAACGCGCGAGAAGAAGCGCATCGCCACGGTGGCCCGCTACGCGGCCGTCCGTGCGGAATTGAAGGAACAGGCTCGCAAGGGCGACTTCGAAGCGATCATGAAGTTGGCCCAGTTGCCGCGTGATTCGTCGCCGGTTCGTGTGAAGAACCGCTGCAACATCACGGGTCGCGCGAGCGGTTACATGCGTGCGTTCGGCCTTTCCCGGCAGACCTTCCGTGAACTGGCGCACCGCGGGCTCATTCCCGGCGTCACGAAGTCGTCCTGGTAAGGAAAGGGAGCTAGCACCATGGTCATTTCCGATCCCATCGGCGATCTGCTCACCCGGATCCGCAACGCTCAGGCCGCGAACCACGACAGCCTCGAGTTGCCCGACAGCAAGATCAAGCGGGAAATCCTTCGCATTCTTCAGGAAGAGGGATACATCAAGGCCTACGAGGTCGTCCAAGATGTTCCCCAGAATCGCATCAAGGTGACGTTGAAGTACGCGCAGGGTGTGGGGCATCGCCGGTCTCCGGTGATCACCGGCCTCGAGCGTGTTTCGAAGCCTGGTTTGCGGGTCTATTCCGGTTCTTCCGACATTCCGCGCGTCAAGCGTGGTCTTGGCATCTCGATCCTCACCACGTCCCGTGGGCTGATGACGGGTCGCCAGGCCAAGCGTCTTGGCATCGGCGGCGAACTGCTCGCTTACGTTTATTGATCCTGAAGGGGCGGCTATCCGCGTCGCCCCGGTGATCGCGACCCGCTTGCCGGCGCCCGCCCTGGGCGTGGAAGCGGGGGAGTAACCAAAATGTCTCGTATTGGAAGGCAACCCATCGCCCTGCCGTCGGGAGTCTCGGTCGTTTCCGAGGCCGACGGACGGGTGACCGTGACGGGCCCCAAGGGCACGTTGGTTCGGCGACTCTCGCCGGACATGTCGCTGCGCCAAGAGGGCTCGACCTTGTCGGTCGAACGTCCGTCGGACGCGGATCGGCACCGCGCGCTCCATGGTCTGACCCGCACGTTGGTCAACAACATGGTGGTCGGCGTTTCGCAGGGGTACCAAAAAGTCCTCAATGTCACGGGTGTCGGCTTTCGCGCAACCGTGGAGGCCGGTAGTCTGACCCTCAACGTCGGATATTCGCACCCGGTGACGCTGGCGCCGCGACCCGGCATCGCGTTTTC
>JBJTRZ010000257.1:0-7119 GCA_046076415.1 Armatimonadota bacterium | reverse complement strand
ACGGCGAAGTCGACCTTCCGGTCGAAAGGTTTTTGGACGGGTATCGCGGTCGGGGATGTCGACAACGACGGCGACGACGATCTTTATCTGTGCGGCTTCGACGCTTCCGCGCTCTATCGCAACGATGCGGGCGTGTTTTCGGAATGGAACGGTTCGGGGCTGGACGTTCGCACCGCTCCTGCCGGCCGGAGTCCCGAGTGGCGCACGAGCGCGGGTTTCTTCGATTACGACAACGACGGCCGCCTTGATTTGTATTTGACCCGGTATGCGGAATTCGGGACGCACCTTCCCCAGCTCTGCGGCGACAAGACGCGGGGCGAGCAGTTTTCCTGTTCCCCGGACGTCTACAAACCGCAGATTGGTTCGCTGTACCGCAATCTCGGCGGTGGCCGTTTCGCCGATGTCACCCGGACCGCGGGCGTTTCCTCGGCGTCCGGGCGGGGTCTGGGCATCGCGTTCGGCGACTACAACAACGACGGCTGGACCGATTTCGCGCTCGCGAACGATGAACGTCCGGGCGATTTGTTCGAAAACCGGCGGGGCAAGGGCTTCGTCAACAAAGGCGTCGAATCCGGCACCGCGTTCAATCCCAACGGTCATGTCCATGGCGGGATGGGCGTCGATTGGGGCGACGTCAACGGGGACGGCTGGTTGGACCTGTTCGTGACCACGTACCAAAACGAGGTGAAGTCGCTCTACATCGCGAGTCCGGGCGGACTGTTCACGGACTCCGGATTGTCGGCGGGTCTCGCCGAACGCCTCGACCGGTGGGTCAGTTTCGGGACGAAGTTCCTCGATTTCGATTTGGACGGGCAACTCGATCTTGGAGTCGCGAGCGGCCATGTAATCAGCAATACGGCAACCGTTTACCCCGGAACCGTTTACCGACAGCAACTGCAACTCTTCCGCAACGACGGAGGAACATTTTCCGAGGTCACGGACCGAATGGATGCCGGGGCACGGACTCCGATCGTTGGCCGCGCGCTCGCCGTGGGGGATCTCGACAACCGCGGACGTCCCGACATCGTGGTTACGCAAAATGAAGGCGCTCCCTTGATACTCCGGCACGGCGACGAAAAGGTTGGAAACTGGCTTTCGCTGACCTTGGAGGGGACGCGATCGAACCGCAACGGCTTTGGCGCACGGGTGACGGTCACCGCAGGCGGGCGCAAACAGATCCGCGATGCCGGAAATAGTGGGAGTTACGCGGCGGCGAGCGATGCGCGGTTGTTGGTTGGGCTGGGCACGGAGTCCTCGGCCGACATCGAGGTTCGATGGCCCTCGGGACGAAAGGATCGTTACGCGGGCGTCTCGGGTGGCAAGCATTGGCGGATTCGCGAGGGTGCCGCCGCCCCTGAACCCGCGCTCGCGAGCGTTGCCCGGTGAAGCGCGGCGGGACGATCGCCTGGGCGGTCGCGATGGGATTGGTCCCGCTGCTTCTTGCGGCGTGCCAGCGGCCCGTGATCAAGCCCGAGACGGCCGCTGAGGTCGCCGATGTTCGGACGCTGCGCCGCGGCTTGTCGGATTCGGAGGCGGACGCCTATCTCGGGGATCGTGCATGCGCGCCGTGCCATGACGACATTGCCCGGGAGCATGGAGCATCGCACCATGCGGCGACCCTGCGCAAAGTCGATCCTTCGGTGCATGTGCCGTATTTCAAACGTCGCCAAAGGATCGAGGACCCGATCGACGGCGTTGCGTACACGCCGATCGTCATCGACGGACGTCCCGGAATGCAGTTGGTTTCCTCGACGGAAAAGGCTGCCCTGCCGGCGGATTACGTCATCGGGGCCGGCGCAAACGCGCACACGTATTTCTGCGTCGTCCAGCCCGGATATTGGATGGACTTGCGTTTGTCCTACTATCCAAAGGCCGGAAAATGGGACTTCACGCCGGGGCAACGGCCAGGGCAATCGATTCCAACCTCGGCCGGGAAGCCCCAAGTGGGTAAGCGACTCACGGCGTGCCTGTTGTGCCACGCGACCGCGCTTCGAGAGAAGGGCGGGGTCCCCGATGTGGAACGCTCCCTGCTCGGGGTCGGGTGCGAGCGCTGTCACGGATCCGGCAAGGCGCATGTCGCCGCCGCGGAGCAGGGCGATGTGGCCGGCGCGCGTGCGGCGCTCGAACATCTGGCAACGGCGAAACCCGAGCGACTCACGAAACTTTGCGGTTATTGCCATCAGGATTCCACGGTGGCGATTCCCGGCAAACCGCACACCGAAAAGGATTTGCCTCGGTTCCAATCGGCGGCCTTGGAGCGGAGCAAGTGCTACCTGAAGTCGGGAACCCTGTCCTGCACGACGTGCCACGCGCCGCACGGCAACGCGGATGGTTCGCCCCGCAACGACGAGGAGCAGTGCCGGAAGTGCCACGCGTCGGGTGAGCGGATGTGCACGGCGGGCCACCGCGATCGGTGCGTGTCGTGCCACATGCCCCGGCAGTCGATCGAGGGAATCCCGAACGCACGGTACACCAACCATTGGATCAAGGTGTGGAAGTCGGTCGATGCGGCGCAAGGAGCGCGAAATGCCCGCGCGGGAGAGGGAGACGAACGATGACGAGGACCGCGTGGGGCTTGTTGGCGTTCGTGCTCGTGGCCATGGGGCCATCGGCGTTCGGGGAGTCGCCCCGTAATCCCGCTCCCGTTAGGAAGGTCGTTTTTCTTGCGGGCACGAAGAGCCACGGCCCGGGCGACCATGAGTATGAACAGGGTCTGCGCATTCTCGCGAACGCTATCCGAACCTCGCCCGATCTCGCCGGCTGGCGGGCGGAAGTGCACCCGTACGGTTGGCCGGAGGATCCCAAGGTCCTCGAGGATGCGGACGCGATCGTCGTGTACGCCGACGGGTCGGACCACCGGGAGGCGGACCACCCGCTGCTCGAGGGCGACCGCTTGGAGGTGTTGCGTCGGCGAATGCGCAAAGGCGCGGGGCTCGTGTTGCTCCACTACGCGACGTTCGCGCCGGTCAAACGGGGCGGCCCCGAATACCTCGAGTGGGTCGGAGGACACTTCGATTATGAAACGGGACCCGGCGCGAACCACTGGGCCTCGGCGATTCAATTCCAGGATGCCCTCGTGCGACCGAACGCCGCCCATCCGGTCGGACGTGGCTTGCTTCCGTTTCGGTTGCGCGACGAGTATTACTATCGGATGCGGTTCCGGCCCGACGATGCGCGTCGGACATCGTTGCTCGAAGTGGATATGCCCGGTGAACCTAGTCCGCAGACGGTGGCTTGGACGGTGCAGCGCCCCGACGGAGGACGCGGTTTCGCGTTCACGGGTGGCCATGTCCACGCGAATTGGCGCAACGACCATCTACGCAAACTGGTGCTGAACGGAATCGTATGGAGCGCGGGAGGTGCGATCCCCGCCTCGGGGGTTCGATCCACCGTGCCCGACGACATCGAGGCGATTCGCGTGCTGCTGGTGACGGGACGTCACCATCCCGCGCACGATTGGAGGGCGACGACCGCCGCATTGCGCGAGGTGACCGCGGGCGACGACCGCATACGATGGACCGTTGTCGAGGATCCGGAGCAGATGGCGGGCGACTTGAACGGGTTCGATGCCGTCGCGGTGAATTACTGCAATTGGGAAAGTGCCACGCTGGGTGCCGCGGCGCGCCGGAACCTGCTTCGTTTCGTGCGATCCGGAGGCGGGCTCTTTCTGCTGCATTTCGCCAACGGCGCTTGGCGGGATTGGGCGGATTGGCACGGGGGGTTGAGCCGCCGTGTCTGGGTCGATGGCAAAGCCAACCACGATGCCTACGGGGCGTTTTCCGTGCATGTGGCGGATCCCGACGACCGGATCGTTCGAGGTATTTCCGATTTCATCACGACCGACGAACTCTATTGTTCGCAGGTGGGGTCTGCACCCGTGCGACCCTTGCTCACCGCGCGCTCCCGTGTCACCGGCAAGGACGAACCGCTCGCCTTCGCCTACGCCGAGGGCAAAGGACGGGTTTTTCAAACGTTGCTGGGGCATGATGCCGGTGCGGTGCGCACGCAGGGCCACGCGGAAGTGATCCGCCGAGCGATCGCTTGGGTTGCGCGGCGGGAGATTCTCCCGGGCAAGGTCGCCCCGATCACCTCGGCTCCCGCTTTGCAGGCTGCCCCGGGACGATTCGGAGGCGCGTTGGATGGACGATCGGGCCCGGTTGCGGTCGCGGGCCGCGCCGATTGGCAGGAACCGCCGCTCACGGTGGACGCATGGATCCGATTGGATCGCAAGGACAATTACAACCTGGTCGTTGCCAACAGTGCGAAATCGTCTCCAAGACACTGGGAAATCTACACGGAGGCGGGTACGGGTCGGCTGGCGGCCTTCCTGCCGGGCGCATCGCCGACGAACGTTGTCGCCGACGTGGACGTCTGCGATGGTGCGTGGCACCACGTCGCGTTCGCGTGGCTGCCCGGACGGGTGCGTCTGCTCGTGGACGGTCGTGTCGTGGCCAATGTTGCGATTGGCATGCCCCATGCCACGGCTTCGATAGGGCCGCTTTGGGTGGCCGGCTATCCGCCCGATGGGCTCGGGTGCGCGGGCCTGGTGGATGCGGTTCGGATCCGCCGCGGGGTGCACGACGGGGAAGGAAAGCCGGTCGCCGCGCCGAATGTCGATTCGGAAACACTGGCATCGTGGTCCTTCGACGAGCCCCGGGAAGGGGCGTGGCCCGATGCCGGACCGAAAGGACTCTCCATGCGTTCCGTGGCCCCGCCGTCTCCCGTTCCCCCGACCTCCGCTGGTGATTTCGTTCCCGCACCGTGGCCGGCGCCGCGCGCCGGCGCGAAGGCCGACTGGCTCGTGGTGGGAAACGATCCGGGCGGGACGCGAAAGGCGGCTTCCGCCCAGATCCACCGTGGAAATGTGGGCAAACTCAAGGTTGCCTGGACCTTCAAGACCGGTGATTCCGGAAGCGGAACGACGATCGAATGCACGCCCATCGTGGTCGACGGGGTGATGTATGTCACCACCGTATCCCAGCGGGTGGTCGCGCTCGACGCGGCATCGGGCAAACCGATTTGGCGTTTCGACGCGAAATCGGGCGGAGTCAACCGGGGTGTGGCGTACTGGTCCGACGGCAAACGACGACGGATCGTGTTTGGGTCCGGCAATGGCATGCTCTGGTCGCTCGACGCTCGTACCGGTGCTCCCGATCCCGCGTTCGGCAATCGAGGACGGGTCGACCTGCGTTCGGGTTACGAGCAGGATTTGTCGAAGATGGGCTATGGGGTGACGTCGGCCCCGGCGATCTGCGGCGACTTGGTGGTGGTTCCGATCATCAATTCCGAGGGGCAGCCGGGTGCTCCGGGCGACATCCGAGCGTTCGACGTCCGGACCGGTCGGGAGCGATGGCGTTTCCACACCGTGCCCAAACCGTGGGAATTCGGCAACGATACCTGGGGAGAAGGGTGGCGCAATCGTTCCGGGACCAACCCGTGGAGTGGTTTCACCTACGACGCCAAGAATGGCATCGTGTTTTGCGCCACCGGGTCGCCCGCGTCCGACTTCTATGGTGCGGACCGCCCGGGCACGAATCTATTCGGCAACTGCACGTTGGCGCTCGACGCACGGACGGGCAAGCGCCTCTGGCATTTCCAGACGGTGCACCATGATGTTTGGGACCACGACAACCCATGCCCGCCGGTTCTGGTCGAATGGACCGTGCGGGGCAAGCGGGTCGAGGCCGTGGCCCAACCCACCAAGACCGGATTCGTGTACGTTTTCGATCGCCTGACCGGAAGGCCCCTGCACCCGGTGCGGGAGACTCCCGCCCCCGCCTCCGACATTCCCGGCGAGCGCACTTGGCCAACGCAACCCCGTCCGGTCGCCCCTCCGGCCTTGGCACGCCAGGGATTCACGGAATCGGATATCACGAATCGGACGCCCGAGGCCGAGCGAGCCGTTCGCGATCAGTTGAAGAAGCTCAAATGGGGGCGCGCCCATATTCCGCCGAGCGTGCAAGGCACGGTGGTGGCACCGGGTTTCCACGGCGGAGCGACGTGGAGCGGAGCGAGTTTCGATCCCGAGCGCGGCCTGCTTTACCTGAACACCAATGACGTCCCCTACATCTCCGTGCTGCGGCCCAACGCCGGCGGGGGGTACGACTTTGGCGGGTACACGTATTTCAGCGATCACGAGGGCTATCCCGCCCAACGTCCACCGTGGGGATGGCTCAATGCGGTCGATCTGGCCAAGGGGACGATCGCTTGGCGCATTCCGTTCGGGGCGTATCCGGAACTCGAGGCGCGTGGCCAGAAAGGGCTTGGTGCCCAGAGTTTCGGTGGAACCATTGTCACCGCGGGCGGGCTCGTCTTCATCGGAGGTTCTCCGGACGAGAAATTCCGGGCCTACGATGCGGATACCGGCAAGGAGTTGTGGAGCCATCCACTCCCTGCGGGGGGATATGCGACTCCGTGCACGTACATGGTGGGGGGCAAGCAGTACGTGGTCATCGCGGCCGGTGGCGGCGGAAAACTGGGGACGCGGTCCGGCGATTCCTACGTCGCCTTCGCCCTGCCCTGAAACGGGATTCGAGGCGGAGCCTCGTCGGCAACGCGGGAAGCCGTGGTTCGATCGACGGGGCTCGCGCCGACCAATCAGTCGTTGGCCAGCAATGCGTCCACGAAACGCTCGGGTACGAACGGCAGGAGGTCGTCGATGCCTTCGCCCACTCCCACGAGCTTGACCGGCACGCCCAGTTGACTGCGGAGCGTCACCACGATTCCACCCCGCGCCGTACCGTCGAGTTTGGCGAGGCAGATGCCGGTGACGCCCACCGCCTCGGTGAATTCGGTCGCCTGGCGAATGGCGTTTTGACCCGTGGTGGCGTCGACGGTAAGAAGCACTTCATCGGGCCTGCGTCCGAGCTCGCGTTCGCAAATCCTGCCAATCTTGCGAAGTTCCTCCATCAGGTGGCTTTTGTTGTGCAGTCGTCCCGCCGTGTCGACCAACACGTAGTCGGCGTTGCGCGCCTTCGCCGCGCTGATCGCGTCGAAAACCACGGCCGCCGGATCCGAGCGTTCCTGCTGGCGCACGATGTGCGCGCCGGTTCGCTGCGCCCAGATCTCCAATTGGTCGGCCGCGGTGGCCCGGAACGTGTCCGCGGCCGCGAGGACGAC
>JBJTRZ010000256.1:0-3508 GCA_046076415.1 Armatimonadota bacterium | reverse complement strand
TCGGCTGGTTGCGCGAGCGCATTCAACCTTCGCGACCCGCTCCGTCGCGCGCCCGTACGCTCGGCGCCCGGCCGGTTCGCAACACCCTGGTCGAGTGGGAACGGCGTCCCGCCGACGAGGATCGGCCTTCGGTCGTTTTGTTGCGCGTCCCCCGCCGCGCCGACCGGTTCGGCAATTTGGTCGCTCGGTGGTTTCGCCTGCCGTCCCATCGGAGGATCGAACTCGACACGATTGGTTCGGATGTTTGGGAGGCGTGCGACGGCGCGCGTTCGGTGGAGGGAATCACGCGTTTGGTATGCGAGAAATACCGCCTGAATCGCCGACAAGGGGAAACCAGTGTCACCGCATACCTGCGTCTTCTCGCCGAACGGCGGCTGATCGGACTGGCGTCCACGGAGACCGGCGGCAAGGGCGCACGACGAAGGACGGCTCGGCAATGAACGACGGGATCACGATCCAACGGCAGGTTCGCCTGCCCTTCGCCAAGGCGGCGGAGTTTGCGTGGAAAAGTGTTCGGATCCGTTTTTGGCGTTCGATGATCACCGCGGGCGGCGTCTTCCTCGGGATCGCCTTCCTGGCTTCGGTGCTCACGGCCAAGGCGGTCGCGGGGGATTCCGCGGGAGCGTCGGAAATCGCACGTGGCAATTGGTTGGTCGCCCTGTCGCTGGTGGTCTGCACGGTCGGGATCACGAATTCGATGCTGATGAGCGTTTCCGAACGGTTTCGCGAGATTGGAACGATGAAGTGCCTCGGGGCGCTCGAATCGTTCGTGGTGAAGATTTTCATGATCGAGGCGGGGGCCATGGGGGCGATCGCTTCGACCTGCGGTTGGTTGGTGGGCACGTTGATGACGTTGCTCGCCAAGCGCCTTGTTTGGAATCCGAAGGACCCTACCGCGCTGCCGCACTGGTACGGGTCGTTCGACCTGTCCGACCTCGGACTCCAATTCGTCCTTTCCCTTGGCGTCGGAACGGTGCTCACCGTGGTCGCCACCTTGTTTCCCGCGATTCAGGCGAGCCGTATTCCACCGGCGGCCGCCCTCCGCACCGACGTTTGACAGAAACGCAGGAGCTCGCCATGGCAGCCACCGTCGCCAACAAGACCGAATATGTCGTTCGCGCCAAGGACCTCACGAAGGAATTCGTGATGGGCAGCGAGACCACCAAGGCCCTCAAAGGCATTTCGCTCGACATCAAGCGTGGGGAATACGTCTCCATCATGGGGCCTTCCGGCTCCGGCAAGTCGACGTTTTTCAACATGATCGGTGGGCTCGACAAGCCCAATTCCGGCACGGTGTTCATCAACGATGTGGATATGGCGCAACTCGACGCCCAGGAACTTGCGTTCCTGCGGTGCCACACCATCGGCTACATATTCCAAACGTTCAACCTGATTCCGGTGATGACCGCGCTCGAGAACGTCATGCTGCCGACCATCTTCGCGGGAACGCCGGGCGAGGAGGGTACGGCCCGGGCGATCGAATTGCTGGAGAAGGTGGGCCTCGGGCATCGATTGCACCACAAACCCAGCCAGCTATCCGGGGGCCAGCAGCAACGCGTGGCGATCGCGCGGTCCCTTGCGAACGCACCGTCGATCGTTCTCGCCGACGAGCCCACGGGCAATCTGGACGAAAAGACCGGCAAGGAGATTATCGCGTTGCTGCGCGAGCTCAATCGTGATCAAGGCGTGACCATCATTTCGGCCACCCACGACCACAAAATGGTGGATGTCTCGGACCGAATCGTCTGGATCCGCGACGGAAACATCGACAAGATCGAAAATCGGGCCGACATCAAGATTACCGTCGGCTCGATCGGAGGAACTCCCGAGGAATGAAATCGTCACTATGGATCCTGGCGCTCGCCAGCGTTGGATTGCCGGCCTTGGCCGCTCCCGTGGCTCCGCCCAAGTCGGGCAAGGCGAAACCGGTCTCCGCAGGCTCTCGACCGGCCGCCACCGCGAAGCCGGCTCCGTCCGTGCTCGTGCCTGGAACCGCGAAGGTGGCGGAGGCGATCATCCGCGAGGACCGGTTGCGGAATTTCCTGACCTTCATCGCGTCGGATGCCTTGGGAGGACGCGACACGCCGTCGCCCGGACTCGATGCCGCCGCCGAATTCCTCGCGTTTCATCTGCGTACCTGGGGTTACCAACCTGCCGGCGACGATGGCACGTACTTCCAGCGGATCGTCCTTTTGCGATCCCGCCTCGACCGGGCGGCCTCGTCCGCGAATTTGGCCGGCACCAAGCTCGAGGCCGGCAAGGACTGGTTCGTGGAATCCGTTCCGGGAGGCGACAACGGTCGGGGAACGGCGAACGGCGCCTGTGCCTACGTTGGTCACGGCTGGCAGGCGAAAGCCCAAGGCATCGACCCCTACGCTGGTTTGGATCTGCGGGGCAAGGTCGTGCTGGTGACGGGAGCAACCCCGCCGGGGCTGAAGGCGGACGCGACCGTGGGCCGAGAGGTGCTTCCTCCGGGAGTGGCGGCGGCCCGCCAAGGTGCGGTTGGGATCGTCGTGGTATCGTCCGGGGATGCGGAGGCGTGGGGCCGTCAGGCGCGTGCGCGGGAGAACATGTTCCAATCGGGACGGATGCGGATCGTGGCGCCCGAGGACTCCAAGGATTCGTTGCCGGTGATCGGACTGTCCCCGGCGCGCACCGCCGAATTGCTCGATGGGGAGGCGGTCGATCCTGCCCGAATCGCGGCTGAAACGGCGTCCCCGGGAGCCGTCCAAGGGGTTGCCCTTGGCAAGGGCCGGATTGTTTCGTTCACCGTGGCCCGAACCTTGGACCGTTCCACCACCCAAAATGTGGTGGCGACTTTGGAAGGCGCGGATCCGGTTCTCCGAAAGGAATATGTCGCCCTCGGTGCCCATTACGACCATGTGGGCACCCGTGGTCCGGCAGCCGACGGCCGGGATCGCATCTTCAATGGCGCCGACGACGACGGTTCCGGTACGACGGGGGTCTTGTCCGCGGCGGAAGCGTTCGCCGCAGGGCCGCGTCCCAAGCGCTCCATCCTGCTCGTGTGGCATTGCGGCGAGGAAAAGGGTCTTTGGGGCAGCGAATTCTACGTCAACCATCCCACGGTTCCGCTCGGCAACATCGTGGCCCAGCTCAACATCGACATGATCGGTCGAAGCAAACGTCCCGGGGACACGGACCGTCGCAACGCGGAATTGTCGGGGCCAAACGGGATCTACGTGATTGGATCGCGCATGCTCAGCACGCAACTCGGCGATCTATCGGACCGGGTGAACGCGGCGTACCTCAAGTTGGGGTTTGATTATCGGTACGACGATCCGAAGGACCCGAATCGGTTTTACTACCGCAGCGACCATTACAATTACGCGGCGAAGGGTATCCCGATCATCTTCTACTTCGACGGTGTGCACGAGGACTACCACCGCGAATCGGATGAAGTTTCCAAGATAGATTTCGCCAAGATGGCGAAGGTGACGCGGACGATTTACTTGACGGGTATGGCGCTCGCGGATCGCGCCGCGCGCCC
>JBJTRZ010000255.1:0-1599 GCA_046076415.1 Armatimonadota bacterium | reverse complement strand
CGCCGCCGCAAGATAGAGCGGAACGAGGATCGCTGATCCGTACGGCGGCGGAACCGATCGGGTCCGCCGCCGATCTCCCCTTCCCATGCTTTCCTTTCGGCGCGAGGCGCGCTCGGCCGGCACCGGAGCCTCGTTGGCCCGGGTGGCCCGCCTGCGACGGCATCAGGCGCTGGCCCGAAGGCCGTTGCGCTTCTCCCCGGCGCGGGTCGCCTTGGCCCTTGGCACGGCGCTGTGCCTGACGTTCCTGCTCTGCATACACCTGATTCCCGACCGGGTGGCGTTGCGTCTGGGGGACATCGCCGACCGCGAAATCACCGCGCGACGGACGATTCGTTACGAGGACACCGACGCCACGACGCGATTGCGGCAGGACGCCGTGGATGCGGTCGAGCGACGGTATCGGCTGCTTCCCGACGCGAAGCGGGATGCGGTCGAGGCATCCGGGTCGGTTTTCGATGTTCTGCGGACCTCCGGATACATCTCGGACAATCAGGATTTGGCCCGGGTCGCGGGCGAAATCCAGCGCCAGTCCGGGTTCCGGCTGCCGGCGAACGCGGTGGTCATGCCGCTCGCGAAGGCGCCGCAGAAGGTGCGCGATCGTTTGGTTTCGGTGGTGGCCAATGTCGTGGGACGGGCAATGGACGCTCCGTTGCGCGACGATGGCGGCGACCTGTTGGCCGCCCGGGCCGCGCTCGTGTCCGACCCGGCCCTCGCCGCCGTGCCGTCCACGCTGCGCGCCGCGGTGGTGGCCGTTTGCCGCGAGTCCCTCACGCCGAATCGGCGCTTCGATGCGCGCGAGACCGCGGCGGCGCGGGCGGAGGCCGCCGCGACCGTGGCCCGGCAATATCGTCGCATCGCCGCCGGCCAGGCCATTGTTCGCGCCGGAGAGCGGATCACCCAAGGGCACCTCGACGCCTTCGCGGCCCTGGGGCTCCGCAACGCGTCCCTCGATGCGGGGGCTATCGCGACGATCGCGGGGTTGGTGTTCCTGCTGACCGGGATCACGGCCGCGTACCTGCACCAACACCAGCGCCGACTCGCGGGCGACACGGCCCTGTTGGCATTGCTGTGCATCCTCGTGGTCATCAGCGTCGCCGGCATCAAGGTGGGGTCCTCGCTGCTCGGGCTAAACCTTTCGGGAGTCCAGTTCGCCTATCTGGGCATGATGTGCGTGGCGTCCACGGCCATGGTGATCGCCCTTTTGCTTTCGCCGTCGGTTGCGCTGCTCGTGGCCGCGTTGCTGGCCGTCGCCAGCGGAGTGGTGCTCAACAACGAATTGCGCTTCACGTTGATCACCCTGGTGTCGGCGCTCGTGGGCATCGTCGCCGTCTCGACCCTGCGCAATCGAACCGACTTGATGCGCGCCGCGCTCATCCTGTGCCTTTCCAACGCGGCGCTCAATGGAGTGGTGGGGCAACTCGAGGGCGACACGTTGCCGGAAATCGGCTCGGGCATGCTCTGGGGGCTGGTGAGCGGCGGCGTGGCGCTCATGCTGTTCTTCCTCGGTGTGGCGGTGTTCGAGCGTGTTTTCCATTTGACCACCCACCTGCGGCTCCTCGAACTTTCCGACCCGGCGACACCAATGCTGCAGGAGTTTCG
>JBJTRZ010000254.1:0-5255 GCA_046076415.1 Armatimonadota bacterium | reverse complement strand
GCGCATTCCCGCGCAGCCGACGAGGAACAGTCCGGCCGCGATCGCCTAGGAAACGCACAAGGCGGCCCCGCCCCCGGCGATTCCCATCGCCGGAAACCCGAGTTTCCCGAAGATGAACCAATAGTCGAAAACGATGTTGGTGCCGACGGCCACCAAAATCACCCGGAGCGCGCGACGCGTCTCGCCCATGGTGCCGTACAGGCCATTGCAGAGCGCCAGCAGGAACAGGCTTGGAACGGACAGCAATGTCCAGCGAAAGTAGGAAACGCCGAGCGCGAGCGCGTCGCCATCGAGGCCGAGCACCGCGAGCAACGGTTCCGCGAGGAGGAACAGGGCTCCCGAGCACGGAATCGCCACGGCCATTGCGAGCACGACCGACTGACGCGCCGCGATGCGGGCTTCCTCGATTTCGCCCGCCCCGAGGCTACGACCGACGATCGCCGCGGCGCCAACCGACAATCCAACGAGCAGCGTGATCAGTCCGGCCTTGATTTCCTGAACGACCGTGGCCGCGGCGATGGCGTTCGCGCCGAGCCAACCGAGGAACATGCGGTCGGCGAAGCTGTTCGCCGTCATCAGCAAGGTCGATCCAACGGTGGGCAAGGCGATGCGAAGCACCTGACGCCCGACCGGGCCTTCGAGCAAGGGCGACGGGGAGTCTCCGCTGGGCACTTTCCGGCGATTCGACGCGGCCACCGCCATCCCCTGCTAGGGGCCAAATCGGAGTCAGTGGAGGGGGTGTGTCACCAACGTCCGCCGCCGCCCACCACCCGAGCCCGAATCTCGGAGGTGTGCCGGTACCATCCTCCCGCAACGGCTTCCTGATGCTTGCTCGGCGCGTTCGAACTCAGGTACACCTCGCTCCGGTATTCGCCGGGGGCGAGTCGCGCCGCACTGACCACGAAGCCTATACGCGCGCTTCCACCGGGAGGGATCACCAACGGCAGCGCGGTGGGCCGGGGATTGACCCACGGGTGCTGGGCGCTGAAGAGGCGCACCAACAGCGTCGCATCGCCGACATTCCGAACCTCTGCGGTGATCACCCCACCGGCGCCCTGGGCGATCACCGGCCGATCGACCTGCTCGAATTGCAGCATCGGGGTTCCCCGCATTTCGATGCCCGGCGCAACCGCAGGTGCGGACAATGGGCGGAACGGATCGTCGGTCAGCCCGGGAAGCGGAGGCGGCATGCCGTCGGCGCCTTCCCCTTGCGGGAAATCGGCAAGGTCCGAATCCGCCGGAGCGGCATCGGGCCTCGGGACCGCACGCGGAGTGGGCGCGAGTGCCAACGCTTCGAGGCGAGCGATCAGGTCGCGGAGCGCGGCGAGGGAATCGGCGCGCAACACCTGTCCCTCGATGCGGCTGCGCACGACCGGGCTGGCAAACGGACCACTTGTGGGAAGCAATGCGGCGATCAACTTGCCCATGGCACGCACGTCGCCGGAGAGATTCGCCTGACCGCCGTAGATGATCTCGTGGGCCGGAGCGGCGGGATCGGTCGAACCAAAATCCGAAACAAGGATCCCACCGTCGTCGGCCACCAGAATGTTCTCGTAGGAGAGGCCACCGTGGGCGACTCCGCGGGCATGGGCATACGCCAACGCATCGAGGACCGGAGTCATCAAAGCGCGCAACCCCTCCGCGTCGGGGCGCTCACCCCGGGCCGTCAAGTGTTGGCGCAGGTTGCGGCCGCGGACAATGTCCCGAACCACCCAGAGGTTTCCCTCGAAAACCATCCAGCGACGGCAACGCACGATCCCCGGGTGGTCGAGCCCAAGCGCATCCGTGGCCCGTCCCTTTCCCAGCAGTCCGGGCATCCGCTTGATCAATACCCGATTGCCCGATCCAGGATCGGTGGCGAGCCACGCGGCGCCACCGGGCGTCGGTGTTTCGACCGGACCGGGATTCACGAAGAGGCGCAGTACGGGATTGTCCATGGCGAGGCCCCAGCATTATACGCGCTCGGCGAGCAACTCCCGGGGACCTGCGGTGGCGGAGGGATCCACGATGGCAAGCGGTTCCACCGGCAGTTCCAAACTCCGGGCGGGGCCGCCGAAACCCATCGCCGGGTGACGCCAAACCACGTTCCAGCAAAGGGACGTGGAATCGTTGGTTCCCTCGGCCATGAACGTGGCGCATTCGCCGGGACGCATGGCCGCCTCGGACGGGACCACGACGGCGCCCGGCAGTCGCACGGTCAGCCAGACGCACCGCGAGGGATGCGCATTGCGTAGACGCAGTACCGGGCCGGACACCGCCAACGACGATGGCGCGGGTTCGCGCGACAACGCCACGTCGTCGAGATCGATGTCCGGAACCGGGTACGCCGAAGTGTCGTTCACACCGAGTTTTCGCGATGGAATCGGATATCGAGGGTGCGCAGGAACGTATGGAGTCCGGCATCCTGGATCGGCATCAAATACGCGTCTTCGTCGCTCGTGTTGTGGTGGGAATGCCACCAGCCGGGCGGCGTGGTGAACGCCCCTCCCGACACCCAAGGAACCTCGATCGGGTCGATCATATTGCCCTCGGCGTCGACGCGTTCCGCGACCTTGGTGGAACATCCGGGCGGGCAATGGATGATGTAGTCCAGGGCGACGCTCTGGTGGCGGTGGGGCAATTGATTCGCCCCCGCGGGCAGGATGCCGATCATCGCCCATAGCACATGCGTGATGGTGAGCGTTTGCGGAAAATGCGAATTGGTCAGCAGCACCGAGATGCGCGATCGCTTCCCGGCAAGCGGGTCCGCGAGCGCTTCGTGGACCGCGTCGCGCAGCGTGTCCCACTTCCACAACGTGGGCCGGAACTTGGCCACGGTGGCGGTCGCCCCCAGGTAGCGCAGCAACGGCGCGTCGTGGACCCAGTAGGCGATGGTGTCGGACTCGGCCCGGTGGATCGCCGCCCCGGACGCCGGCAGGGTGACCAGGTCGCCTGGACCGTAGGGGATCACCGTGCCATCGACCGTGATCGTGCCCGCCCCCTTGCGGAAAAAGAAGAGGTGCGACGTGGCGTCGGCGTGGGTGGAAACCGTGTCGCCGGAACGCACGACCACGAACGAGGCGAGAAGTCCCGGACTGGTCGCCGGTCCGTCGCAACGCAGTGATTCCGACAGATCCAACGCATGTATTCCGGTGGGGGCATCATCGGTGGCTTCGGGCGGGAATTCATGAATGGGCATCGGCGGGGTCAGGCCGCCGCCCAAGGGATCCGCCGCCTTGCTGTATTCGATGACTCCGCCGTCGCGGGTGGGATCGTCCATGGGTTCCTCCTCCGGCAATCGCCCTCCAGCGTACCGCACGCTTCCCGCCGACCACACCTTCCGCCAGCAGCATCCCGCGAGGTACCATGCCGGGCGATGCACCTGTTGTTGCCGCCCTCGGAAGGCAAGCGCGTGGCGGCGGAGGGCGCGCCGCTCCACCTCGAGTCCTTGAGCTATCCGCGCTTGGGTCCCCTTCGGCGGACGATGGTGGATGCGGTTGCGATTTGGTGCGCGACCGATCCCGAGGGGGCACGCGCCGCGCTTGGGCTTGGACCAAACCTAGCCGGGGAGATCGAACGCAACGCCCGGGTGACCCACGCCCCGTGCGCTCCCGCTTGGTGGACGTATTCGGGCGTGCTGTACGGGGCCCTCGACGCGGAATCGCTGGATTCGGCGGCGCGGGAACGTTTGGCGCGGCGGACCTCCGTGGCGTCCGCCCTGCTCGGATTGGTGGGTCTGGGGGATGCCATTCCCGCGTACCGACTGTCGGCGGGAAGCGCGGTGCCCGGGGTCGGGGGCTGCGCCGCGTTTTGGCGAAAGGAAGTCTCCGCCGCCATTGCCACCATGCCCGGTTTGCTGGTCGACCTCCGTAGTGGCGACTATGTCCAATGCGGCCCGATACCCAAGGAAATCGCCGAGCGAACCGTGGTCCCGCGGGTGTTGCAGGCCGTGGAGGGCGGACCTCCCAAAGTCGTCACCCACTTCAACAAAGCCACGAAGGGGCGCATTGTCCGGGCGACCGCGCTGCTCGCGAGGGACCCGGAAACCCCGCACGAGTTCGCCGATTGGGTGGAATCGACCGGGGTGGATGTCGTCCTGCACCCGCCGGCGTCCACGGCCAAGCCCTGGGACATGGACATCATCGTTCGCACCGTGTGACCGGCACGATTCCTGCGCCCGCCACACACGGTGCGCGGCCACGGCGTCGATCCGCGTGGTACAATTGGTGGTCCGCGCCGACGTGGCTCAGTGGTAGAGCAGCTGTTTCGTAAACAGCAGGTCACCGGTTCGAATCCGGTCGTCGGCTCTCCGATTTCAACAGGAAAGACCCCGTTTCCGCGGGGTCTTTTTTGATTGCCCAGCCGCCGTCGTCCGTGTCGCCGCGAAGTCGGCGGAGTTACACGTACGCTTCCGGGCCGCCCGTCCTCCGTGTTTCGCTCGGTCCGCTTGCCGACCATCCGGGTTCCGAATTCGCACGCCATGTCCATCTCCCCGCTCGGCTCGGAGGCTCGCGCGGCCGACACAGCGCCTCCGAATAGCCCACGGCAGGTAAAATGGCGCCATGAAATCCAAGCGCGTCGGTATCGTCGGACTGGGATGGGTCGCCGGAGCCCACATCGAAGCGTTCAAAACGGTCCGCGGAGCGGACGTGACCGCGGTGTGTTCCCGTCGACCGCTCGACCCCGCCGCACTGGAAGCCCAGTACGGGGTTCCGCTCACGGTGCACGCGGATTTCGAGAGCCTGCTGGCCGATCCCGAGATCGACATCATCGATATCTGCACCCCCCATCCCCTCCATCCGGACCAGGCGATCGCCGCCGCGCGGGCCGGTAAGCATCTCATCATCGAGAAACCGATCGGGATCCGATGGGAGGACTGCATCGCGGTGCGGGACGCCATCCGTGAGAACGGAGTCCAGGCCTGTGTCTGCTTCGAGGTGCGCTGGAGCCGGCACGCCCAATCGGCGAAAGCCGCGATCCTGCAGGGGCATCTTGGCGATATCCACCTCGGCGAAGTGGACTATTTCCATGGGATCGGACCGTGGTACGGGCAATACGAATGGAACCGCTTGGCGGCGTACGGAGGGAGCAGCCTGCTCACGGCCGGTTGCCATGCACTCGATTTGCTGCGCCATTTGATGGACGGCGACATCGTCGAAGTGACCAGCCACCAAACCCGCTCCACGCATCCTGCGTTCGCGGCCTACGAATACCCCACGACCTCGGTCAGCCTGATGCGTTTCGCGGACGGGCGCATCGGGAAAACGACTTCGTGC
>JBJTRZ010000253.1:0-4040 GCA_046076415.1 Armatimonadota bacterium | reverse complement strand
TGGTGGGCGGCGCGATGGGCGCTTCGAAGTCTGTGATATCCCTGATCGCGGGAGTCGCCTGCGGTGGACTCGCCCTTGCGGGCGCCTTTGTGGTCGGCGGCAACTCGAAGGCCGGCATTGGAATCGCGTTGGTGGGCGCGGTGCTCGCGGTGGGCGGAATGCTCCCCCGGTTTTTGAAGAGCCATGCCGTATGGCCCGCGGGAGTCGTCGCGTTCGCGAGCATCGCCGTCGCGCTGTTCCTGGTCGTGGCGCTTGTGTCCGCCGGGAAGGGATCCCGCTGATTCGATGGGGGATGGACGTCGCGTTGCGTTGATCGCGCACGATGGCCGCAAGGAGGCGATGATCGCCTTCGTAACGCGCCACCGGGATCGGTTGGCGGGGTTGCCGCTGGTGGCGACGAGCACCACCGGTGGTTTGATCGCGGAGCGCACCGGCCTCACGGTCGAGCGGTGCCTCTCCGGCCCGCAGGGTGGCGACCTCCAAATCGGCGCGATGATCGCCGAGGGCAAGGTCCAGGGCGTCGTTTTCCTGCGCGATCCGCTCACGCCCCATCCGCACGAACCCGACATCGCCGCGTTGATGAAGGTCTGCGACACCCATGACGTTCCGCTCGCCACCAATGTCGCCACCGCCGAGCGTCTGATCGACAACTTCTCCTAGCCGGCTCCGCGGCGCGCCGCCTCCGAAAGCGGAGCGAAGAACGCCCACCATCCGAGCCAAATCGCGCAGCCCCAGACCACGAGCACCGCGGCCATCAACCACGGTTTCGGGCGATGCGCGGGGCGCGGTGGACGTCGAGGGCGCATGCTCCCATCCTACCTCCTCGCGTCGGCACCGCCGCCGCCCTTCGGGACCCGCGGTACAGTATGCGCAGCGCGCCCTTCCGGGCGCCGGGAGGAACACGATGGGACAGGAATCCGCGTCCGGACCGCTCGAAAGCCTGGAGGATTGGGACGACGACCTCAAGCGACGGTATCCGAACCAGACCGGAGGATCGCCTTTCGTCGATCCGGACAAGCCGGAGGACGCGTTCCGGGATTACGTTGCGGACGTTCGCCCGACGGTCCGCGAGTTCTATCGCCTCAACCACGAAAACCAATCCCTTGATTTCGTGCGTGCCAAGAAGGCGCAGTACCTCGGCCTTGATCGGATGCGCATGGGCATCTGGGAGGCGATGGAATACCTGAACCAACTCGTGGATGATTCCGATCCGGATACGGACGCCACGCAGATCGAGCACTTGATGCAAACGGCGGAGTCGATCCGCGCCGACGGACACCCCCGCTGGTTCATCCTCACTGGTTTGATCCACGACCTCGGCAAGATCCTCTGCCTTTGGGGGGAACCGCAATGGGCCGTGGTGGGCGACACATTCCCGCTTGGATGCCGGTTCTCCCGGCGCATTGTTTTTCCCGAGTTTCTCGAAGCCAATCCCGACGCCAAGGATCCGCTCCTATCGAGCGTGAACGGAATCTACGAGCCCGGATGCGGACTCGACAAGGTGCACTTGTCGTGGGGGCACGACGAATACGTTTACCAAGTCGCCAAGGGATATCTGCCCGAGGAAGGCCTGGCGATGCTCCGATACCATTCGTTCTATCCGTGGCACCGGGAGGGTGAATACGGTCACCTGCTCGACGATCACGACCGGGCGATGCTGCCTTGGGTGCTCGAATTCAACAAATACGATCTCTATTCGAAAAAGGACGAACGTCCGGACGTCGCGGCGTTGCGGCCGTTTTACGAGGACTTGATCGCCGAGTTTTTTCCGCCCACCGTGCGCTGGTGATGGCCCGGGCGCGCCGCCGTGCGGGAGGGGGTGCGTGATATACTGAACCGGCGGGCCGCTTTTCCTCGAGAGGGCGGCCCGTACGATTTAGTCGGGAGCAGCGGAACCATGCTGGCCGATCTGGCACGAACGATCGACCCCCTTCGCGGCCGCCTCGATGAACTCGGGAGGCATCTTTGACCTTCCGAAACGGGAGCGCGAAATAGCCGAACTCGAACGTCTGGCGTCGCAGCCGGGTTTCTGGGACGATCCCGAATCCGCGCAGAAGACCATGCAGCGGCTCAGCGGGGCCCAAGCCGACATCGCCCCGTACCTCGAAATGCGTCGCCGATTCGACGACGCGACCACCCTTTACGAATTGGCGCAGATCGAGGACGATCCCGATGCCTACGAGGGGGAGATCGCCAAGGAACTGACCGTCGTCGAGAACGGCCTCGAGGCGATCGAGGTCAAGACGCTTCTGGCGGGACCGTACGATCATTGCGATGCGATCGTCGAACTCAAACCCGGCGCGGGAGGCACCGAAGCCTGCGACTGGGCGCAGATGCTGATGCGCATGTACGAGCGCTGGGGCCTTGCCAACGGCTACAAGGTCGAGGTGCTCGACGAATTGCCTGGGGAAGTGGCCGGCATTTCCTCCGCCACGCTGTCCGTTTCCGGCCGCAACGCCTACGGGATGTTGCGCTCCGAGCATGGGGTTCATCGTCTGGTTCGCATTTCCCCGTTCAACTCCGCCGGCAAACGGCAAACGTCGTTCGCCGCGGTGGAGGTGATGCCCAAGGTCGAAACCGATTCCGAGGTGGAGATCAAAGCCGACGACCTGCGCATCGACACGTACCGGGCGAGTGGCGCGGGCGGTCAGCACGTCAACAAGACCAGCTCCGCGATTCGAATCACCCACTTGCCGACCAACATTGTCGTGCAGTGCCAGAACGAGCGTTCGCAGTTTCAAAACAAGGATGTCGCGATGCAGATCCTGCGGGCCCGGCTGGCCGAGCTCAAAGCCCGCGAGGAGGAGGCGAAGTTGGCGAGCCTCCGGGGCGAGCAGCGCAACATCGAATGGGGCAGCCAGATCCGTTCGTACGTGTTCCAACCGTACACCATGGTGAAGGACCTGCGATCCAAGGTGGCCATCGGGGATGTCCAAAGGGTCATGGACGGTGACTTGGAATCGTTGATGGTCGGTTACCTGCGGTGGCGTGCCGGACAGGGGGAGGCCAGCGGGGATGGAGATTCGGACGACCTCGACTAGCGGGGCGCGGGCCGTGTACGCGGTTTGCGTGGCCATGGCGGCCCTCGCCGCGCCCGCCCGCGCGCAAAATGCTGCGCGCCTGGGAGAGACCCCTGCGGGAGACATCCTCGCCGATGCGGTGCGGTCCATCGGTGCGGCCGATGTCGCACTGGTTCCCGGCAACGCGCTGCGCGAGGACGGCGACCTCAAATCCGTGGCGCCGGCGATGCTCCTCGCCTCCCTGGCAACCGCCGGAGATTCGGTGGTGGTGATGGACGTCACCGGGAGTCAACTGCTCGCCGCGCTGGAACGCTCCGTCGCCTATGTCGGCAAACCGTTCGCCGGATTCCTGCAGGTCTCGGGACTGCGTTTCAAGGTCGATGTCAAATCCCCGGTGGGCGCGCGAGTTCAAGGAGCCGTGGTGGGGGAAAGCCCGATTGATCCGAAACGCTCGTTCAAGGTCGCCATGCCGCGTCCCTTGGCCGACGGTCAACTCGGCTACTTCCAAATCTGGAACAAGGACCAGATCGCCCGCGATACCGGAAAGACCCTCGAGGATGCCCTGCGGTCCCTCGCCGCCACGCGTCCCGCACCGTCCGGTACCCAAGGCCGCATCGCGATATCCGGTGTTGCCGGTAAGCCCTGATATGTCCAAGGAGCGCTTCATGGTCGTTTCGATGTTGATCGCCGCCGCCCTCCTCTCGGCAGGCTGCGGGAATTCCGCTTCCCGCACCGCTGCCCCGGAGCCCGCGTCCACGGTGCCCGCCGCAGCGCCGCCCCAGCGCTCCGGCGCATTCGATGGCGCACGAGCCTACGCCGATTTGAAACGGCAAGTGGGGTTCGGACCGCGCATTCCCGGAACGAAGGGCCATGCCGCGTGCCGCGATTGGATTGTCGCCGAGATGGGCAAATCCTGCCCCGGCGCCGTCGTGCGCCAGGATGTCGCCGTCACCGTGCGCGGGGTGCGCCTGCCCATGACCAATATCGGCGCGCGCATCAATCCCGAAGCGAAGACGCAGG
>JBJTRZ010000252.1:0-12092 GCA_046076415.1 Armatimonadota bacterium | reverse complement strand
CCCTGCGCATCGCCGGCTTCCTCGGGCGCATCGGCGTGTTCGGCGGAGGGGCCCTGCTCGCCGGAGCGCTGCTCGTGGTGATGAACACCATCCGCCTCTCGGTGCACGCTCGGAACCGCGAAATCCAGATCATGCGCATCGTGGGCGCCACCAGCGCATTCATACGATTGCCCATGGTGATCGAGGGCATGCTGCACGGCATCGCGGCCGGTCTCGCGGCCACCGGACTGCTGTGGCTGGCGGATCGCGGTATGCGCTCCCTCGCGGCCGAAATCCCCTTGCTCACCGCGGGTGCGGAGCCCTTCGACCCGGCCGTGGTGGCGCTCGGCCTCGTGGGTGCGGGCGTGGCCGTGGGAGCCGCGGGTTCGCTGCTCGCCCTGAGACGGCATTTGCGGATACGCTGAAAATCGGAAGATCGCCGGCGGTGCCACGCGCCGGCATGCGATGGAGGAACGGACGACGATGACCGACGAAGAGCTCGATTTTTATCGCGAAAACGGCTACGTGCTCCTCAAGGGCCTCTTCACCAAGGAAGAAGCGGCGGAGGGACGCGCGCGGCTGCATGCGGTCGCGCATCGGTTGTACGAGGAGACCCGAACGGGCGCCGACCCGACGTGGGGGGCGGCGCGCGCCCATGCTGGTGGCCAAGGCACCGTTTTGCAGCACACCCACGATGTCCAGTTCCAGGACAGCTGGTTCTCCCGCATGATCTTGGATCCGCGATTCACGGGAGCCGCCGCCCGCATCCTCGGACCCAACGTGCAGCTCCACCACACCAAGATGTTCATAAAACCGCCGGAGAAGGGCTCGCCGTTTCCCATGCACCAGGACGCGCCGTTCTTCCCGCACGAAAACCATTCCATGATCGCGGCGATCGTGCATTTCGACGATGCGCCGCTCGAGAAGGGATGCGTCCGGGTCGTGCCCGGCAGCCACAAACTGGGTCTGATGCCCCATTCGCCCGACGGAGGATGGCACCTCGATCCGGAGGCCTGGCCCGTGGCCGCCGCAACGCCGTGTACGGCGGCAGCGGGCGATGTCCTGTTCCTCAGCTACCTGACCATCCACGGATCGGGCATCAACACCAGCTCCGACGCGCGGACCACGGTGCTGGTGCAAATGCGCGACCCGCTCGACCCACCCAGCATCCGAACCCACGAAAGCCGGGGCCAAGGCATGATGCTCGCCGGTGTCGATCCGTCGTGCTGCACCACACGGCCGGTCAGCGACGATCCGGCGGACAATCCCATTTTCAAGCTGATCGGACGCTCCGATTGCGGCGAAGTGACCATGGGATCGATGGGCGGGGGCATGGGGTCCATGGGAGGTGGCATGGGATCGATGGGTGGAGGCCGGATGTGAGCCCCAAGGAAACCTGCGACCGCGACGGTTACGTCATCTTCCGCAACGTGCTCGACGCCGATCTGGTGGCCGAAGCCTCAGCGCATGTCGATTGGCTCGCGGCGCGCCACCCCGACCTGCGCCCGGAAAACTACCACCACCGCCTGATGCGCACGGACCCGTTCTGGCTGCGCCTGGTGAGCGACCCACGCCTGCTCGATATCGCGCAGCAGTACATCGGCCCGGACATCGCGCTCTTCGCCAGCCACTACATTTGCAAACCCGCCGGCGACGGCCTGCCGGTGCTTTGGCATCAGGACGGGGCGTACTGGCCGCTCGCACCGATGGATGTCGTGACTTTGTGGCTGGCCGTGGACGATTCGGACACGGAAAACGGCTGCATGCGGGTGGTCCCCGGGACACAAAATCTGGACCTCAAGGAACTGCGTCGGAACGCGGCGGTTGAGAGCGTGCTCGGTAGCGAAACGCCCGAGGAATTCTTCGACGAATCCCAGGCGGTGGACATCGTGCTGCGGCGCGGGGATGTCAGCGTGCACAACCCGCGCATCGTCCACGGCTCGAACGCCAACACGTCGCCTCGGCGCCGCTGCGGCCTGACGATCCGCTATATTCCCACCCACACGCGCGTGACCGACCCGGATTTCGGCGAAATCTTCCTGCTGCGCGGAGAGGCGAAGCCGGGGATCAACACCTATGCCCCGTTGCCACGGTTCCAGCCGGGGGAAAACATGGAATTCAAAGGCTGGGAGGCGTGGAAGTGACGTTGGCGGAACAGTACGCGGCCGACGGTTTCGCGGTGGTGCGGGATCCGGTGATCGATGCGGCGACGGTGGCGGCGGCGATCGCCGGGCAGGAGATGGTCCGCCAAGGCGGCAACGATACCGGCCGACCGTTGGTGGGCTTTTCCGGGGACCCGACGCGCGACGACATTCTGGTGAAGATGGAGCAGCCCCAATTCGCCAGCCAAGCCATACGCGCGGCGATTGCTTCGCCGGCTCTGGGAAAATGGGCGCTCGATCTCACCGGCGCCGAATGGGTGCAGGCGTGGTGGGTGCAGCTCTTGGTCAAGCCCTCCGGGAAAGGGCTCGCATCGAATGTCGGCTGGCACCAGGACAAGTACTACTGGGGCGATTGGGAGCCCGAGAGCGAGCTCTTCACCGCGTGGCTTGCCCTCACCGATGTGGTGGAGGAGGCCGGCCCCATGCACTTCCTGCGCGGTTCGCACCGGTGGGGATTCCTCAATCAGGGCGATTTCTTCGGACAGGATCTCGAAAGCCTGAAACGCGAAATCCAGCTTCCCGATGGGGCGGTCTGGAACGAAGTGTCGGGAACCTTGCCTCCGGGGGGCGTGAGCTTCCACGATTGCCTGACATTCCACGGATCGGGCGCGAACGTGTCCGGAGCGCCGCGACGCAGCTTCGCCATCCACCTGCGCACCAACCGGTCGCGGCCGGTCGGCGACGAGCGCAAGGGGCTGGCCACCTACATCGACGACGAAGCGCTCTGTCCGATCTGGCGACGCTGAAAGGCGCGGGCCCGGATCAGCGGATGTTGGTCTCTTTGAGCACCATCGTCAAGCCGGGCCCGACCACCTTCACCGGGAAAATCCCGAGTTGCGGCGCCATCTGGAACGTGCTGGTGTCGGTGCCTTCGCGCACCTGCACCACCCACGTTTCGTAGGTTCCCGCGGGCACGCTCGCGAGGCCGGTGCCGGTGACCGTGAACGCGTATTCCTCGGTGCCCGTGCGCACGCACGCACCGTTCGCATCCTCCTCCTCGCACACCGTCCGCACGTTCGTGAACGTCGCGTCGGGGGCGAAGCTCCGGGGAATCTGGAGCGCGTAGCCTTCGATATGCTTGATCAACACGTCGCCGTCGGTCTGTCGAAAGTCTTCCGACTCCTCGAACTCGATGGGCCCCACCGGCGTGTTCAGCGACGCCTTGGTGGTCACGGTCACGTCGTCTCCGGTGCGCGCCAGCGTCAACGTCATCGTGCCGTTCAGGTCGCCCGTCAAGGAATAGACGGCCCGGTCTCCCGTTTGGATGATTCGCGTCTGCGCCGAGCGCGCGATGGGCGTGCTCCCACCGCCGCCGCACCCCACGATGGGAACGGCGAAAAGGGCGGTGGCGACGGCGAGTACGGTACGGATCGACGGCATGGGGGAAAACTCCGAATGGTCGTGGTTGGATTTTCGATTTCAAGAATACCCGGTGCACGGGTGCGAGGTGGAAGCGCGACCCAAAGGAAAACCCCGCCCGGCGGTGCGCCGGGCGGGGTGGATGGGTTCGCGTGCCGTCAGCGACCGGCGAGACCGAAGTGGAAACCGAGGAAGAATTCCTTGTTGTTCACACCGGCTTGGGCGCGGAGGTTCTCGGCGAGGATGTAGCGGGCGGCGCCGTTGAGCTTGGTGCCGTTCCACTCCCCGATCAGGCTGGTGCGGTTGTCGACGAGCAGTTCGGCGCCACCGATGATCTTCTCGCGGTAGATGCCGCTCCCGTAGCCGGCGTGGACGCGCAGACCGACGTAGCGCCCCTCGAGACCACTCGGAAGCTGGGTCTGGAAGCTGACGATGCCGTAGGTGCTCGACTTGATGGTGTCGGCGATATCGGTCACGCCGAGACCGATCTGGAAGCCCTTGAAGTTGGACGGAACCAGGTTCAACTTGGCGTTGGCCAACAACTTCGACTTCTGGCCGTCGCGGTCCAGGAACGCGACGCAGAGGTCGATGTTCTGGAAGACGCCTTGGTTGGCGGAGACGCTGGTGTCCTTGCTGAAGAACGTGCCGACGGTCGCCCGGCCCTTGGCGTTCACATACGCGTCCGGGACCGTGATCAGGCCGGAGGGACCATAGACGGTGTTGACGCGGGCACCGAGGATATCGTTCTGGAGGGGTTCGTCGGCGCGGGCTCCGGCGGAGATCGCGACGAGCAGGCCGGCGGCGACGGCGCCGCGCACGAGGGAGGACTTCATGGTGGTGGTTCTCTTTCTGGACTCGAGTATCAGGAGGCGGGGCGTCGGACGTGCCAGTCCGTCGCCTGCTGGTAGGCCGCGGTGATCCGCAGCAGGGTCGGCTCCGAAAGCGCCGGCCCGAGCAGTTGCATGCCGATGGGCAGACCGGACGTGTCGAAACCGCACGGCACGGAGATGCCGGGAATACCGGCGAGGTTCGCCGAAAGCGTGCAGATGTCGGCGAGTTTCATCGCCATGGGATCGTCGGCCTTTTCCCCGATGCCGAAGGCGGTGGTCGGCGTGGTGGGAGTGACCAAGGCGTCGAAACGACCGAAAGCCGTCTCGAAGTCCTGGCGAATAAGGGTCCGCACCTGCATGGCCTTCAGATAGAACGCGTCGTAGTAGCCGTGCGAAAGCGCGTAGGTCCCGATCAGGATGCGCCGTTTCACCTCGGGACCGAACCCCTCCTCGCGGGACTTCTCGTACAGGTCGACATGTCCGGTGGCGCGGGTCGTGCGGTGACCGTAGCGCACTCCGTCGAAGCGCGCGAGGTTCGACGACGCTTCGGCGGGGGCGACGATGTAGTAGGCCGGCAGCGTGTGGCGGGTATGGGGAAGGCTGCACGCCTCGACCGTGGCACCGAGTCCGCGCAGGATCCCGACCGCCGCGAGCACCGAGGCGCGCACCTCCGGGGAAATTCCCTCCGCGAAATACTCCTCGGGAATCCCGATCCGCACACCGGCGAGGTCGCGGCCCAGTTCGGCGCCGTAGTCGGTGGACGCTCCGGGCAAACTGGTGGAGTCGTGGGGATCGTGGCCGGAAATCGCGCCGAGGACGAGTGCCGCATCGCCGGCCGTGCGCGTGAACGGACCGATTTGATCGAGGCTCGACGCGAAGGCGACCAAGCCGTACCGGCTGACCCGCCCGTAGGTGGGTTTCACCCCGACGACACCGCAGAAGGCGGCGGGTTGACGGATCGATCCACCGGTGTCGGACCCCAGCGCAACGGGCGCGAAGTCGGCGGCGACCGCGGCGGCGGAGCCGCCGGAGGACCCTCCCGGCACCTTGTCGCGGTCCCAGGGGTTGCGGGTTGGAAAGAACGCGGAGTTTTCGGTGGAGGACCCCATCGCGAATTCGTCGAGGTTGGTCTTCCCCACCATCACCGCACCGGCGTCGGCGAGCCGGCACACCACCGTGGCGTCGTAGGGCGGAACAAACCCCTCCAGGATGCGGCTCGCGCAGGTGGTGGCGATACCGGCGGTGCAGAGGTTGTCCTTGAGCGCGACCGGCACGCCGGCGAGCGGACCGGGATCCTCGCCTGCGGCGATCCGGGCGTCCACGCGGCCGGCGGCCGCGCGCGCCGCGTTACTGGTGACCGTCACGAACGCGCCCACGCCCGAATCCAGCGCCTCGATCCGCGCCAAAACCGCATCGACGACCTCGCGCGCCGAAACATCGCGCGCGCGCACCTTGGCCGCGATCTCCGCGGCGCTCCACGTCACGATAGACATGCGTCAGTCCCCCGCGAGCACTTGCGGCACGATGAATCCGCCCAGCACTTCGTCGACCTGCGGCCCCAGCGCCAACACGGCGTCGCGCGGTAAAGACGGTACCGCCACATCGTCGCGCAGCAAGGCGGCGACCGGCACCGCGTGCGACGTGGGAGGGACCCCTTCGGTGTCGAGTCGGCTCAGCGCCGCGAATTGGTCGAGCAGGTCGTTGAGCTGGGGAGTCAGCCGGGCGACCTCGTCGTCGGTGAGTGCGAGCCGGGCAAGCGTCCCGACCTTGCGCACCTCGTCGGGGGTGAGGGCCATGGCCGCATTATAGCACGGCGCCCCCGGCGGACCCGGCCGTGGCCGGGCCCTTCAGCCCTTGGTCGGGCGCCGAAACCACCGACCCGCGGCCGGCTGCGCGAGCCACGCGATGGCGTAAATGGCCACGGCCACCGGTGGCCAAGCGACCCGGCGCGACGACGACAGGGTGATGCCGGCGACCGTGGTTCCCAGCAGCACCGCGCACCGCGCTCCCGTCGCCCACCGAGCCCACGGCTGGCGCGCGAGCAGCCCCGCCGCCAACCCGCAATCCACCGCTGCCAAACCCCACGCCAGCGGCTGGCGGACCGACATCGCCACGGCCACCTGCACCAAAACCATGCAGCAGGCGAGCAGCAAGAGGCCAAACGGTGGTTCGCGGTCGGGATTCTCCACGGTGGTCAATTCCCCAGACGCAAACGGAGCACCTGCCCGGCGGACGCGTCGCACCGAGCCTCCTCCGATTGCGCAACCCCCGCGACCCACAACACCCGTTCGCCATCGACCACCACCGGCCAATCCGAACGCCGGTGCACCGGCACCCTGTGTTCGCGGAGCAGGTCGCGCACCAAACGATGCCGCCCCCCCATTCCGAACGGAGCAAGCCGATCCCCTTCGGCCGCACCGCGCACGCACAACGGCCCCGTCCCGATGCCTGCGGGCAGCCACGCTTCGCCCCGCACGCGTTCGACGACGCCCCGGTCCAACCACTGCGCCTCGATCCAACGGCCGTCGGGCAAATCGGTCCGCCCCGGCACCCGTACCCTCGATCCGGGAAACACCCGGTGCGGAGCCTCGGCCGAAAGGACCCGTAGGCTTCCGTCGACAGCGCGCTCCACCCGCAGTTCCCCGGGCAGGACCACGACGCCGCCCTTTGCACGCACCGCCTCGAGACGGTCCACCCAAGCCGCGGTCGCAGCCGCCTCGATCGCCCCCTCGGGCACCACGCGGCGGATCCAGCGCAGCAGCACGCGGGAGCGCACCGCCTCCGGCGCCTCGGCGAGCCCGGCTCCATCCAATTCGTTGCTCGGGGAAACCACCCGATCGAACCACTCCTCCACCCACCCCTCCAACGCGTCGCGGTCCCGCGCGGCGTGGGCGGCGAGGCGAACGAGCGCCTCGGTCAACCGCGGATTGAACTCGTCCGCGAGCGACGGAAGCAGCCGGCGAACGCGGCCGCGGGGATAGCGTGGATCCTCGTTGGTGACGTCGTGCCGCGCTTCCACGCCCCGCTCCGAGAGGAAGGCGGCGATTTCGGCGCGCGTCGCACCCAGCAGTGGCCGCACGACCGTCGCTCCGCCGGGCAATCGGCGACGTGGGGGGATTCCGGCGAGGCCATCCACGCTGGTTCCCCGAAGCAGGCGAAGGAGGACGGTTTCCGCCTGATCGTCGGCGTGATGCCCGGTGGCGATGTGATCGGCGCCGCAGGTTCCCGCGGCCCGTTCGAAAAACGCGTACCGCGCCGCGCGCGCCTCCGCCTCGTTGGCGCCTTGCAGAAAGGCATGCTCCGCGAGGAACGGGACCGTGCACCGCTGCGCCAGGGCCGACACGTGGCGCAGGTCACCGTCGGCCGCGTCGCCGCGCATGCCATGGTGGAGATGGGCGACGGCAACGGCGGGCGGGAGCGCACCGGCAACGGACGCCTCGTGCCAAGCGAGCAACAGAGCGGTGGAATCGGCTCCGCCCGATACGGCGATCAGCACCCGGTGATCGGGCAGTACGCCGCACGCGGTGCGCGCGGCTCCGACCACGGCTTCGACCAGCGGATGCACGTCAGGGTCGGGCGACGACCACCAGCCGGTCGGGACGTGCTTCGACACGCCAGCCGAGGGGTTCGACCGCTTTGCGAACGACCGATTCCATGGTGTCGTCGACGGCTCGCGGCGCGAGGCGGGCACCGGCGGGCAGTTCGTCCGCAACCACCGGAACTCCGTACCGGCGCGCGAGTTCGCGGAGGGCTTCGTCGGCGGGCATTTCGGGCAAGCCGAACGACTGGCGCACGGCGGGTGCCTGATCCTGCCCCGGAACCGGAATGGCCAGACGTCGATCGTGCGGGCCGTCGCCGGAGTTCCAGCGCACCCGCACGGCCACGGTGCGGTCGCCCCGAGCGGCGGCCACGGGAACCCGCAGGGTCTGCGGCACGCCCCCGGAGAGCGGCAAACGATACGGATTGGGGTCGCCCGGCAGATCGCAGCGTGCGGTGCCCTTTTCCGAACCGCCGAGCGTGAACGTGACATCGAGCGCCGGATCCTCGGCGTCGACCCGCCGCGACCACTCCATCGCGAGGGTGCCCGGGGCCGCGGGCGCCGGCTGGGCGGACGGAATCACCACGCCTCCGGCAGGGTTGGCCTTGAGGAGGCCCCGATTCGTGTCGGGAAACCAGGCGCTCCACAGCATCCCGGCCGCGGCGCTGCCGACCATGAGGGTGGCGATGCCGATGCGCCCGAGACGGGCATGCCATGGCAAACGCGCCCGCTGCTCGGCCTCGATGCGCGAAACGACATTGTCCGCGAGGAAGAGCGGTGTCTCGGGTTCGGGCGACGCGCGCAGGATGCGCGGGAAGCCGGTCAGGAACGCATGATCGGAGCGGCACGCGGCGCACTCCGCGATATGGCGATCGGCTTCCGCCCGCCGCGCCGCGGGCAGGGTACCTTCGGTGTGATCCGACGCGATTTCGCGCCACGCTTCGCAATTCATGGTTCGGTTCCCCGGGAGGGTTCGATGGTGGGACGATCCTCCACGCCGAAAAGTTCCGCGACGGGTCCGAGGCGATCGCGCAAGGCAAGTCGTGCTCGGTTGAGGCGGGACTTCACGGTGCCGATCGGCAAACCGGCCACGTCCGCGATTTCATCGTAGGCGAGCCCCTGTTGATGGAACAGCACCATCAGCACCCGCTGTCCCTCCGGCAACGTTCGGATCGCGGCCTCGAGCACCTCGTGCCGTTCCAGACCTTCCGCCATCGCCTCCGGGCCAGGCGCGGGATCGGGCACCTGCTGCTCCATCATGCCCTCGGCGTCCACCGCATCGTCGAGGCTGCGCACAGGGCGGGCGCGGCGGCGCTTGCGGTCGTCGAGGAATGCGTTCGTGACAATCCGATGGAGCCACGTGGAAAACTTCGCGTCCCCGCGGAAATGGCGAAGGTTGTTCCAAGCGCGCACGAACGCGTCCTGGGCGATGTCGGACGCATCGTCGGCGTTTCCCGTCAAACGCCACGCCGTGGAATGCACCGTCCGCTCATGCAACCGCACCAGCTGGTCGAACGCGGCGACATCGCCGCGCCGCGCCCGTTCGATCCATCGACGTTCCTCTTCGGGCGTGGCCAAACGTCAACCCGTTCCGTTGCGGTCCGCCGCCGTGCGCGCCTGGGCGATCGCCGCGGTTTCCTCGTCGCTGAGACGGCCATCGGTGGTGCCGGCCAGAATGGGTTTCGCGTAGACACGAATGTCCTGGCGGGATACCAGCGACGTCAACACGATTCCGTTCGCGGTTTCGTCGAGGAGCGCCATCGAGAAGCTCTGCCGGCCACCGATGTTTTCGAACGCATCGTAGCGGACGAGGCCGACCTTGCGCAGACCCTTGCTGATGGCGACGGTGTTGGTTTCACCCACCCGCAGGACGTGGTCGAGATCGCGGCGCACGGATTGCTTGTCGGCGACATAATCCAGCAGCAGGGGCTCGAGCGCGTCGCCCGCCACGCCCCGCAGCATGCGGGACTGGCGCCGGGCGATCTTGGCGGCCCGCAACCACCCCGATATCGCGAACGCTCCGATGATTGCCTGCACGATCGCCCATGCGAGGATCGCCGTGCCGGGCGAGTCGCGCACCCACGCGACCACCGCTCCCAACGCGCCGTCGGTCGATTGCACGGTCACGCCCTCCCGGTAGGGACCCGCGCCGGATTGCGCCGCAGGCCTCCAGTTTTCACTCCCGCGTGCCGAAATCGGATTCAGGAGTTACAGCGACCACCATGGCATCCGAAAACCTGACATTGGAATCGATCCGGCCCAACATCCGGCAGCCGCGCAGGACATTCTATCAGGAGTCCCTCGAGGAACTGGCGTCCTCGATCAAGGAACGCGGCGTGCTGCAACCGATCGTGGTGCGCCCCATCGACCCGGTGGACGGTGCCAAATACGAGATCGTGATGGGGGAACGGCGCTACCGCGCCTGCAAGATGCTGGGCTTCAACACCATCCCGGCCATCGTGCGCAACCTCACCGACGAGGATGCGGCGGCCGACTCCCTGCTCGAAAACCTCCAGCGCGAGGACATGAACCCGATCGAAAAGGCCCGTGCCGTGCAGGCCCTCCTCCAGTTCATGAGTTGGGAAAAGGTCGCGAAGACGCTCGGCGTGTCGGAAACCACGCTGCGCCGCTCGCTCGAACTGCTCGAACTCCCGATCCAAATCCAAAACGAACTTATCCAGCGCCCCGGCACGGGGGAAGGTACGTTCACGGAAGGCCATGCACGGTCGCTGCTGGCGCTGCGCGAGGACGCCGCGGCGCAGCTGCGCCTGGTGCAAAAGATCAAGGGCGAGAAGATCAACATCTCGGATGTCGAGAAGATCATCGGGGCGATCCAGAAGTTCCCCCAAAAGAAGGAAGCGTTCCTGAAGGTGCCCGTGGCGGTCACCGACCAAATGCTGCGCAGCCTCGGCGCCCGCGAGGAACGGCAAAAGCCCTACCGCTCGCAAACCGCAGACCAGCACCTCAAGAACATCGAGAAGTCGTCGATCTCCCTTTCCGACATGCTCGACGACCGCATCGGAGAGTTCCTGTCGGCCGAGCAGATGAACCAATTGCTCGCCACCACCGCCGACCTGCAGCGCGAGCTCGAAGCGTTCAACGCCAAGCTCCGCGACCAAATCACCAACAAGGACTTCGGATTCCGCGAAGTCTATATCCACTGCCCCCTGTGCGGCCGCGTGGAACTGGTGGGATCGTTGCGGTGCTCGGTGTGCTGGACGGTCCTGCGACGGTGCTACGACTGCGGCAACTACGACCGCGCGTTCGAGAAGTGCGGAGTCACCGGAGCGAAGGTGTATATCGCCGACGCCGAGGCGCCGAAGGAGCACTCGAAGAGCTACAAGTGTCCGATGTACAAACCCAAGTTCGAGACGCTCGCGGTGAAACTCAAGATGGCGTCCTGACGGAGCCCCCATGCACCACGGCCCGCTTTCCCTACGGAAGGCGGGCCGTGGCATTTCCCGGGTGAAGGGCTAGGCGATGGACAACCGTCGCACCGGAACCGCCATGGCTCCCGGCGAAGTTCCACGAACCACGCGCGCGGATAGGCCGGTGCGTCGCCCGTACGCCTCCACCACGTCGCGCGCCACCCGATCCGCATCGTCCGCTCGGCACAGCAGGCAAACGGTTCCCCCCGAGCCGCCTCCCGTGATCTTCGCGCCCGCCACGGCACCCGCACCGGGGCCGTCGCAGGCCAGCTCCATGAGCAAATCGGTCTCGGCCGCTCCCAACCCGCAGGCCGAGTAGGATGCATGGGAAGCGCGCATGCACGCGCCCGCCTCGGACATCGCGGCGGGGGACGCGTCCCGCAGGCACTCCACGAACCGCTCCACGCGCTCGGCCTCATGGATCGGGTGCTCGGTCGCGGCCCGCACCGGATAGGCGATATCGGACTCCACATGGGTCACCGTATCGAGGATGCCCCCATGCCGAGCGACGAAGTCCGCACCCGACAGCGTTTCCGGCAGTGGTTCGCGCGCGACGAGTTCGTGGTACCGCGCGGATCCCACGCGGCAAAGCCACCCTCCGAATCCGGATCCCGCACGATCGGAGAGGATTTTCGCGCCCATGAACGCGGCCACGCGGACGCCCGTGTAACCCGCGCCGGCCACCGAATGTTTGACACCCGAATCGATCCCGAGCACCGTCCAGCCGTCGGGAACCGGCAAGGTGCCCTCCACCGTGTGCGGATCGCACCGCAGCAGGAGCAGTTCGCCCTCCGTG
>JBJTRZ010000251.1:0-2603 GCA_046076415.1 Armatimonadota bacterium | reverse complement strand
ACGACCCAGGTAACGTACCCTACCGGCACGTCAGCGACCGAGGCCACCCACCATTGGCGCCGGTCGGATGCGACGTCGGCGGCGTAGGATTCGTAGACACCCGGACGTAGGCTCCAACCCAAAGCGCCGAGGGCGGCTCGGATCGCACCGGTATCCCGTGTTTCCCAAGGTCGGACGACGAACCGCGGTTCGCGGTCGCGCTTCCCAACCCGCCGAACACGGTCGACCCGGCTGGGCCCGCCTGGACTCAATGGTCCCCCTCAATGTAGTTCCGGGACAGCCCCAGCTCCTCCGGCGCATGCAGACGCAGCATCTTCAGGTCCGCGTCGGCGGGTACGCGCCGGGCGGTCGCCTTGGATACGAGGAACATCGCCACGAGGGCCAGCGGAACTCCCCAGATCGCCGGTTGTTCGCAGAGGCTCTTGATCAACGGTTCGGGCATCGGGACCTGCTTCTTGTCGGAGAGCATCGACCACACGATGGCGAACAGCGACGCGGTCCCACCGAGCAGCATGCCGGTCGCCGCTCCGGGCATGGTCAGTCCACGCCACCAGGCCCCGAGCAAAAGGAGCGGGAAATACGACGCCGCCGCGATCGCGAATGCCCATCCAACGAGCATTGCGATATCGAATGTCTCCACCAAGAGGCCCAGCCCCACCGAAATCCCACCGAACACGACCGCGGCCCCTTTGAACGCACGGACCCGGGCACCGGGCGAGGAATCGGGACGCAGGATCTTCCCGTAGATGTCGTGGGCCCATGCGCCGCTCATCGAGACCAGCAGTCCCGAGAACGTCGACATGAACGCGGCGAAGGCACCGGCCGACGTGATTCCCGAAAGGACATCGCCAAGCGCGCCGCCAAGCGCCGCGGGAAGGCGTATCACCGCATCGTCGGTGCGGTTGTTGGCGTAGAGGACGGGCAAGCCCTCCCTCCCGAGCGTGCCCCAGATCGGGGTGAAGAAGTAAAAGACGCCGATCAGCACCATGACCCAGAATGTCGTTTGCTTTGCCGATCGACCGTCGGGGTTGGTGTAGAAGCGCACCAGGATATGCGGTAGCCCGGCCGTGCCGCAGATCAGCGCAATGATCAACGAGTAGGTGTACAGCAGCGGAAAACCGTGCTTGGAGGTGAGCGTACCGAACGGCGACAGCCACTTCGCATTCGCCTGGGCATTGGGAACCCGGCTGCCGGCCGCGAGGATCGCCTCGGCAGGTTTGGCGAACTCGAGCTTGGGTGCGGTGAGGACGGGTTTTCCATCCTTGATCCTTGGCGCGCCATCTTTGGTGACCACGATGGGGAACACCGTGACGTCGGTGCCGGCGGGAATGACCGCCCCCGCCTTGGAATCCCCGGCACGAACCGCCCAAGCGGCGTCCAATGGATCCTCTCCCGGCTCCGGCTTCCTGGCGGTGGTCACCTTGTCGATCCTGGCCTCGGACTCGAATCGCAGGGTCGTTTCGGCTCCGGCGCTGAAGGACACGGCGTTGGCGGGAGCCTTGTCCTTGCCGGCGAACTTGACCTTGGTGTCGCGAGCGATCACCGGAACCCCCGCAGGCTCCGCGGCGACTTCACCCAGACGCCGATCGTACCCCCCCCGGACCGCCATCACCACGAACAACGGAACCGCGATGGCGAACAGCTTCACCCAGTACTGGAAGGCTTGAACGAAGGTGATCCCCTTCATTCCTCCAAGGGCAACGTTGAACGAAATCACCGTGCCGACCGCAACCACTCCCACCCAGTATTTCCACCCCATGATGGCCGACATGGTCACGCCGGCCCCCTTCATCTGAGGCATGGTGTAGAAAAAACCGATGCACAGTACGAAAAGGACGGCGATTCGGCGGAACAACGGCGAGTCGAACCGCCCCTCGGCGAAATCGGGGATCGTGTAGGCGCCGAATCGGCGCAGGGGTCCCGCGATGAAAAGCAAAAGGAACAGGTAGCCCACCGCGTATCCGACCGGGTACCAGAGCGCGTCGTAACCGTTCTTCATGACCAATCCGGCCACGCCCATGAACGAGGCGGCCGAGAGGTACTCGCCGGAAATGGCGGAGGCGTTCATGAACACGCCCACTTGGCGACCCGCCACGAAGAAATCCGATGCCGACTGCGCGCGGCGCGTGGCGACCACCCCCAGCACGACGGTTGCGACCGTGACGGCGATCACGAAAAGCAACGGAATCATGCGCCGCCCCCTCCCCTGACCGACTCGTCGCGGGCGATCGCATCCTCGAGTTCGTTCGATTTTCGGATGAACAACGCGCTGAGGGCCCAGGTGAGTGGATAGAACAAAACGCCAAGTATCAACCACGTGAGGGTGAAACCGCCCAGGCGGAGGGCGGCGATTTGCGGGGCGAGCCAGTTGAGCAACGGAACCCCGAGCAGGGCCCCGAGGAATACCGCGCCAATGCCGAGCGAAAGCCGGGCCTGGCGCACGGTCACCCGGTGCAGCAATGCGTCGCGCTCCGTCGCCGACAACGATTCCAACCAGAGCTCATGGGCGTGCCGGGTATCGGCCGCGCCGGCTTCGGGATTCGACATGGCGCCCGTGTTCACCCAAACGATCCGGGTTTCCTGCGGTCGCCTCAAAACAAAAA
>JBJTRZ010000250.1:0-3610 GCA_046076415.1 Armatimonadota bacterium | reverse complement strand
CGCGCCGGCGCTGAACCATCGCCTGATTCTTCTCCAGCGCTTCCCGTTCGCCAGCTTTATCTCCCACAGATCGGTACAGATCGGCCAGCTGCTTCCACTGTTCCGGAGTCGTGAGCGGAAGTTTGCGGATTTGGACGATTTGCGCGGAAACCGCGTCCTTGTCGCCCGACTTGCGCAGGGCCTCGGCGAGTTTGAAGCGCGTCTCGGGAAGGTTGCGTCCCTCAAGGGCGCTTTCATACGCGGCGACCGCCTCCTTCGTTTTGCCCAAAGTCTCGTAGAGGGCCGCCTTGCGCAGCGGAACGGCTCCCAGCGGATCGTCGGATGCGGGAATCTTGTCCAGCTCGGCGATCGCCTCCGACAACTTCGCGTTGCGATCGGACGGGCCCGCATCCCGCACCAATTTGGCGGCACGCAGACCGGGATCCAGCAGTTCGATCCGCACCGACGACTCGGCCGCCTTGATCTGATCGCCCGCTTTTCCGCCCGCGATGCGCTCCACGTACTGCTTGACGTACTTCGCCTGCTCCTTGTCCCAGTCCTTGGGCAGCAATTTACCGGGCCGCTCCCCCTCCAACTTGATGATGTGGTAGCCGTAGGACGTGCGGATCGGCTTGGGATTCACCTTGCCCACCCCGGCCGCCAACGCACCCTCAGTGAACTCGGGCACGTACGATTGGCCCGTCTGCCATTCGTAGATTCCGCCCTTGTCCTTGGAGCCGGGGTCGTCGGAATACTGCTTCGCGAGCGCCGGCATCTTGGCGGGGTCCTTCAACACCTCGGCAAGCACCTTGTCGGCCTTGGCCCACGCCTGATCGTCCGGCAACCCGCCCTCGCCGGATTTGATGAGGATGTGCCGCACGCGAATATCCGAATAGCTCCGCTTCACCAAATCGGCGGCGACATTGATGGACGCCGCCTCGCGGGAGCGAAGTTTCTCGTAGGTCAGGGACAGACGCAGACGCTCCGGGTCGGCCATGCGCTCCTTGACGCCGTCGATGGTGAGCGAAGCATCGACCTTGCGCAACGCGGCTTCGATGTCGGAATCGCTCGCGGTGGCGGCGAGGCCCAGTTGTCCGGCCACCGACGCTCGACCGGAAGCATCCCACTCCTTCGCTCCCGCCGATGCCAATTCGTCGTCGCCGACCGTCACACCGGCCTTTCGCCCCGCCTCGAGCACGGCCTCCTGCCCCTTGAACTGGTCCAAGACCATCAAACGGAACATATCCATGAGTTCGGGCGCGGGAGCCGGAGCCTGCCCCATGCGGGACTGGCGTGCGACCAAGTCGTCGAGACGGGCCCGACCGATCGTGCGCTCGCCAACCCGGGCGACCGGCGTACCTTCGTCGCCCGCGGAAACCATCGAACGACCGCCTCCTCCGCCGAGGTTGCGACCGATCCCGCTGTAGACGATGCCGATCAACAACGGAAGTGCGAGCAACGCGACCACGGCGACGCCGAATTTCTCGACGAAGCGCTTCATCCCCATCAAAGACATGATTTCGTTTCCTTCAAACCACTCGGCACCCCGCGCGCCGGATCAGGCCGCATCGAGCATCCGACGCAGGGCGGCGAGACACGCGCGCGACGACGCCTCCGGGTCGGCGTCCGCGCCCCGCCAATGCGTCTCGAGCGCGACCACCCCACCGTATCCGTTCTCCCGCAGCGCCGCGAATTGCCCCGCGTAATCGATATCGCCCTCTCCGACGCAGGTCCACTCCGGCGGTCCCGCGGCGGGTGCCCGGGCATCCTTCACATGGACATGGGCCACGTGCGCCGCCACGGCCCTCCAGCCCGCCGGAAACGGAGTCTCCCCCGCCATGTAGGCGTTGCCGGGGTCCCAGAGCATCTTCAACGCGGGGGAACCAATGCGCTCGACCATGCGGGCGGTTTCGGCCCCGGTGCCCAGCGTGCAAGCGTGCTCGTTTTCCAGCAGCAGCGTGACACCGGCCCGCTCGGCGATTTGACAGGGGCGTGCGAGCGCCTCCGCGATACGCTCCTCGAGCGTCGGCGTGAGCGGCCCGCGGCGCCAGAACGAGAAAATCCGAATCAGGTCGGTGTCGAAGCGCCGACACAGATCGATGGCATGTTGCAGCAAGCCAAGCTGATCGACGAGGGTGCGTTCACCGGCTCCGTGGGTCGCCCCGATCGAGCCACCGGCCTCGTCGTCGATCTCGCACTTATAGAGGGGAGTGTCGATGCAACAGACGCGCATCGCATGGCGCCCGAGATCCTCCGCAACCCGGCGGAGCATCGATTCGTCGGCGTCGACTATGTACCGACCGTACACATTGCGAAGTTCCGCGTCGACGATCCCGTACTCCGACATCACCGCCAAAGCGTGACCCAGATCCTGGGAAATTTCGTCGGTGATACAGGAAAGGCGCATGGGCGAACACCCCAGGGTAACGTAAAAGTGTAGCCCCTCGAACCGGGCATTGTCAAGCAGCGCTTGACAGCCCTCCCCCTCCATGCTATACTCCCTCTCGCGCCCCTCCCCGGCGGGGGTCGCAAGGGCGAATAGCTCAGCGGTAGAGCGCCTGTCTTACAAACAGGTGGTCGGGGGTTCAAATCCCTCTTCGCCCAGGTTCCGCGATTCACGTGGAGGTGTAGCTCAGTCGGTTAGAGCGCCGCCCTGTCAAGGCGGAGGCCGCGGGTTCGAGCCCCGTCATCTCCGTATGATCTCCACGATCTCGCGCCACCTTAGCTCAGTTGGTAGAGCAGAGGACTGAAAATCCTCGTGTCACTGGTTCGAGTCCGGTAGGTGGCATGGCCTCGGAGCACGGCTCCGGGGCCATTGTTTTTTCAGGTTTCCCTCATACCCGAGCGGTACGATGCCGTCATGCGAGGACGCATCCTGGTGGTGGAGGACGAAACGACGCTCGCGCGTATGGTCGCCCGCGGGCTCCAAGGCGACGGGTACCACGTCGAGGTGGCGAACGACGGCGTTTCCGGACTGGCCCGTGCCGTGGAGGACGACTGGGATCTGCTGCTGCTCGACTGGATGCTGCCGGGCATCGACGGTCCAACGGTCTGCCGTCGCCTGCGCGACCGGCGCGATCCCGTGCCCATCCTGATGCTCACCGCGCGCGACGACGTTCGCGATCGGATCCAAGGACTCGATACCGGAGCCGACGACTACCTCGCAAAGCCGTTCGATTTCGATGAACTTCGTGCCCGCATCGCGGCGCTGCTGCGACGAGGGCGGCTCCAGCGAAGACGCCTTTTGACCCTCGGAGCACTGCGGATCGACACCGACAGCCGTGTGGCGCACTGGAACGATTCTCCCCTGCCCCTCACGCCGAAGGAATACGACCTCGTCGAAATCCTCGCGACCCGCGAAGACACGGTGGTGGATCGCGAAGTGCTGATGGCACGGCTTTGGCCCGAGGCGGACACGGCTTCCAACAATCTGGAGGTGTTGGTGGCTGCCGTGCGCCGAAAACTCGAATGCGACGGCCGGCCCCGAACCATCCATACCGCGCATCGCCGCGGGTACCTGCTCAAACGGCCCGAAGCGGTGGATACCGAATCGACGTCATGAAACCGCTCAGGCTCGGAGTCCGAACCCGCGTCGTCCTGCTCAGCGCCGTCGCCATCGCCATCACGCTCG
>JBJTRZ010000249.1:0-2144 GCA_046076415.1 Armatimonadota bacterium | reverse complement strand
GATGCCGACGGCGCGGGCGCCGCGGCGAAGTTCCGTTTTCCCACCGGGGTGGCGGTGGCGCCCGATGGCACCATTTACGTGGCGGACGCGGGCAACCACCGGATTCGGCGGATTGCGCCCGATGGTGCGACCACGACTTTGGCGGGGAGCGGGGCCGGGTTCGCCGACGGTGCGGGATCGGCGGCGCGCTTCGACAATCCGGTTGCGCTGTGCTTCGACGTGAAGTCCGGGCGACTGCTGGTGGCGGATGCGGGGAACCGTCGGATCCGTTTCGTCAGCCCCGCCGGGGTGGTGTCCGGGGGCTGGAAGACCGATGGCGTGCCGGTGTCGGTGGCCGCGGGGCCGACCGGTGTTTCGGTGGCGCAGTCGAACGGCCTCGCGGGGGTGGGTGGCATCGGCAAACCGGTGCCGGTCGCGGGCGAGGTGGTGCTGCGACGGCCGGTGGCCGTGGCCGCTTTGCCCGATGGTTTCCTCGTGGTGGATGCGGCGCACGATGGTGTGTGGCGCGTTGGACAAGGCGCCCCGACACTGCTCGCCGGCTACGCCGAAGCGGATCGGCACCTGACGGGTTTCGTCGATGAAAATGGCCTGCGCGCGCGTTTCAACCACGCGGCCGGCCTCGCCACGAACGGCAAAGGGTACGTGTTCGTCGGCGACACCATGAACCACGCGATCCGGCTGTTGGCGCTGCCGGGTGTCGCGCTGCCGGGGGAGGAAGGCCAACCGTGAACGTCGAGATCGACCACCTGGTCAAGGAGTACGAGGGGGGCAACGTCGGCCTCCACGAGACCACGTTGACCATCGAGCCGGGCGTCTTCGCGCTGCTCGGCCCCAACGGTGCGGGGAAAAGCACGTTGATGTCGATCATCTCGACCCTCGCCGAGCCCACGCGCGGAACGGTGCGGGTGGACGGATTCGATGTGCGCCGGCAAAAGCAGGAGGTGCGCCGCATCCTGGGATACCTGCCGCAGGACTTCGGTCTGTATCCGGCGCTCACGGTGTGGGAGACCCTCGACTACATGGGGCTGCTCTACAACCTCGGCGATGCCGCGGACCGTGCGCGCCGCATCGAGGCGGCGATGGAGAAGGTCAACCTGACGGGTCTGCGCGATCGGCCGGTGGGAGCGCTCTCCGGGGGCATGAAGCAGCGGGTCGGTCTGGCGCAGGCGTACCTGCATTCGCCCAAGCTCCTGATCGTCGACGAACCGACGGCGGGGCTGGACCCCGAGGAGCGCATTCGCGTGCGCTCGCTGCTCGCGGAACTCGGCAAGGACAGCGTCATCCTGGTGTCGACCCACTTGATCGAGGATGTCGAGGCCGTGGCGGACCGGGTGGGCGTGTTGCACAAGGGGCGGGTGCGCTTCACCGGCACGATCACGGAGCTGTTGGATTCGGTGCGCGGCAAGGTCTGGACCAAGGAGATGTCGCCGGGCGAGCTCAATGCGCGCCGCCGGGACACCCAGGAAACGGGCCTTTTGCGCCTTGGCGACCGGGTACGGCTGCGTTATGTTTCCGATACGGCGGAGCCGGGGGCGGTGTCGGTGGAGCCGAACCTCGAGGACGCGTACATTCGCTTGATGAAAGAGGAAGCCGCGTGACCGGACTGCCGGTGCTCGTGGCCACCGAATGTCGGATGGCGGTGCGGACGCGGGTCGTCCGCTTCGCGGTGGTGGTCGTGTTGCTGCTCGGAATCGGCGTGGGCAACGTGGAGGGAAGCGGCGCGGCGATGTCGGCGTACGCGACGGGCGAGGCGGCTTGCCAGTACCTCGCGATCGTGGCCGCGATCTGGTCGGGCCTGGCGGCACTGCGCGACACGGCGTCGCGGGTGGATGTGTTGATCTTCACCAAGCCGCAACCGCCGGAGCGCCTCGCCCTGGCCCGGTACGCCGGTGTCGCGTTCACGGTCGCGCTCCTGCTGGTGTCCCTGTTCGTCGGTGCGATGATCGGGCGGCTGATCGGATCGGGGAGCGTCGCGGGGTTCGCCGCGTATCCGCTGCAACTGGCCCGCGCCGCGCAGGTGCTTTTCTTCGCCACCGGTGCCGCGTTCGCCCTCGCCCTGCTCGGCCAGAGTCCGATCGCCGGCGGGTTGGTGGGGTTGATTTTCGTGGCGGTCATCGGTGGCAAGGCGTATCTGCCCAAAGCCG
>JBJTRZ010000248.1:0-1822 GCA_046076415.1 Armatimonadota bacterium | reverse complement strand
ACCGACTTCTTCGCCGTCATTGCCATGCGTGTCACGTCCTCCCCCGGGCGCCACCCGATTCGTTACCGGTGGTGCCACGGAGACAAGCCATACGAAGCCAAGGGGGCGCGTCGGCCGGGACCCCGAGCGAACTTCCCCGTCGGGAGGTTCCGCTTTGGGACTGGTCGGCGGCGACATCACCGGCCCTGTTTCGCCGTTGATGGGACACATGCCCGGGGACGGATTCCGATGGGTCTCCGGCGCCCCGGCGTACCCTTCGCCGGCGTTCGAAAGTATAGCACGGGGCCCTTTTGCGGTGCAAGGATCCGACATCCGCGCGGGAGATTGACACGCCCCTCGCCGGAGGGTATTATTCCGACACGTCCGTTCGCCGATCTATTTGGTCGGTATTTCCCGGTCCCACCGCGATGTTCACGTTCACGAAGAAAACCGACTACGCCTTGCTCGCGCTGTCCTATCTGGCTGGTGCGGGCGCGGATCGTCTCGTCGGGCCCCGGGAGATCGCGAGCCACTACGAGATTCCCGGCGAACTGCTGGCAAAGGTCATGCAGACGCTCGCCCGCGCGTCGCTGGTGTCGTCCGTTCCCGGACCCGCGGGAGGTTATCGTCTCGCGATGCCGGCGGCGCGGATATCGATCGGAGCGGTCCTCGAGGCGGTCGACGGGCCGCTGGCGATCGCCCAGTGCTGGGACGACACCGTGGGAGGGGGCTGCGCCCAAGCGGAGCGATGCCATTTGCGCGGTCCTTTGGCGCGCATTCAGGATCAGATCGCAGCGCTGTTGCGTTCCACCACGCTCGCCGACGTGGCGGATGGCGCGAACGATGCGGGACGTCGCCGGTACGGTACCGCCGTGTCGCTCGACATGGCGCCGCGCGCCGCCACCTCCGATGCGGCGACAAATTAGGAAGTCAACCCAATGAGCGTTCAACTGCCCATCTATCTCGACAACAACGCCACCACGCGCACCGACCCACGGGTGGTCGAGGCCATGCTCCCGTACTTCACGGAGCACTACGGCAACTCCGCGTCGCGCAGCCATCCGTTTGGGTGGGCGGCCGAGGAGGCCGTGGATACCGGCCGTGCCCGGATCGCGTCGCTGATTGGCGCCGACCCGCGCGAGATCGTTTTCACGTCGGGGGCCACCGAATCGAACAACCTCGCCATCAAGGGCGTTGCCGCGATGTACGCCGACAAAGGCGACCACATCGTCACCGTGTCCACCGAGCACAAGGCCGTCCTCGACACGTGCAAGCATTTGGAGTCCGAAGGCAAGCGCGTCACCTACCTCGGCGTGGGGCCCGACGGTTTGATCGACCTCGACGCATTGCGCGCGGCGCTCGACGACAAGACGGTCCTGGTTTCGGTGATGGCGGCCAACAACGAGATCGGTGTTTTGCAGCCGATGCGCGAGATCGGGGCCTTGTGCCGCGAGCGGGGGATCCTGTTCCACACGGACGCCACGCAAGCGTTCGGGAAGATTCCCTTCGATGTGGAGGATCTCCATGTCGACTTGGCGTCCTTCACCGCCCACAAGTGCTATGGTCCGAAGGGAATCGGTGCCCTTTACGTTCGGCGCCGCAACCCGCGGGTTCGGCTGACGGCCCAGATCGACGGCGGAGGGCACGAGCGCGGATTTCGGTCGGGCACGCTCAATGTTCCGGGCATCGTCGGTTTCGGCATGGCCGCCGAGCTCTGCGCTCGGGAAATGGCCGACGAGTCCACGCGGATCCGCGGGCTTCGCGAGCGATTGCGCTCCGGGATCGTGGACGCCATCGACGAGACCTATGTCAACGGCCATCCGGAGCGGCGGCTTCCCGGCAA
>JBJTRZ010000247.1:0-2426 GCA_046076415.1 Armatimonadota bacterium | reverse complement strand
AGGAGTTCGGCGCCGGTCTCCGCCATCGTCGCCGGAATTATCTCCTCCGGCGTGCCGTACACGACACGGACCGCCATTTCCGGAATCCCGAGGGGCGCCAAAGCCTCCTTGATGCGCTCCCCGCGCCGTCGCAGGCGCTCCGCAACCGCCGACGCCGCATCGTCGCGGTCCACCGGGGCTTCGGGACGTTCATCCTCGGGCAATGCGGTGAGGATGGTGAGTGCGCCGATGCCGCGCGGTCCCAGTTCGCGCAGGACATCGACGCACTGTTCGGCGTATTCGGAGTGGTCCGTGGCCAGCACGACATGGAGCGGACCGTTGCGGCGCACGCCCCCCTTGACCACGAGCAGGCTGCCGGGCGCCGAAACCACGAGGCCCCGCCCGACGCTGCCGGCAAGGAGCGCGGCGAACGCGCGGCGCGGATGTCCCCCCACGGCCACCAGATCGCCGGGGTGGTCCTTGGCATGGCGCAAAAGGCGATCTGCCGGAGACCCGTATTCCAACACGCCCTGAATGTCCTCGGCGATTCCGGCGAACCGCTTGCGTGCCGTCTCGAGCGCTTCTTCTCCCGCCTCGCGCTGGGCGTCCAATGTTTCCTGGGCGAGCTCCGCGGACACGGAAACATCCCCGGCCCACCAAGTGACCGGCGATACGGCATGGACGAGATCCATTGCGTCGGCCCGAAGATCCAATCGGCGCAACATCCGCGCCGTCATCTCGTCTTCCGGCCCCCCCTCGACTCCCACCGTGATCCGCATTCCCGTGCTCCTAGGCATTGATACGAAAAGTATCGGCAGGTGCAGGCCCGTCGTTCTCCGCCATTTGGCGGATTCCGGCGCCATTTTCACGGGGAAGAAGGGCGGAGCAGGGGATCGCTCGGCGCGACCGGCCACGGCGCGGACCCACGACCACGCCAAACGATGCGGTGGTCCCCCCCGGGGAGTGGAACGGCCGCTTCGATATCGATGATCCGCGCTTGCGGATTTTGCGCGAGCGCCGCACGGGCAAGGGTTTCGCCGGCGGCGGCCAACGCGGGAGCATTGTCCGAGCCTTCCGCCGGAACCAGGAAACGGATTTGAAACGTCCCGGTCGATGGGTCGAACAGGGTGGAATCCGCACCGGGAACTTGGGTGGGGGCACGCGGGCTCGACGCCTCCGGCTTGGGCGGTCCCACGGGGGCGGGTCGACTTTCGGCCGCGGCCGGCTGCGGAGAGGCCACGACCACGGGTTCCGTCGGGGTGGTTTTGGCGGGTATGGGTTTGGGCAGGCTATTCGCGGGAACGTACAACTTCTGCCCGGTCCAGAGGCCGGCGGCCAAGGATAGGATTGCGCCCGCCGCGAGGGCCGCCCATGCAACTGGATTCCTCCGCCACGCCGCGGGCTCGCGCACGAGCGTGTCGCTTGCACGCCCACGCGGGGCGGGCTTCGTTTTGACGACCCGCCGGGATTCGCGTCGAATCAGCGCGTCGAGGTGTCGCTTCCATTCCTCGCGGTGGGGTTCGAGATCGACGGCGGTGCCGACCCAGTGCAGCGCCTCCTCGCCTCGGCCTTCCGACTCATGCGCTCGGCCGAGGAGGAAGCAGGCCGGTCCGTTCTCCGGCTGGGCATCGAGGATCCGTCCGCACAAGGCGGCGACTTCACGGTTGTTGCCGCGCAACAGCGCCAGATGCGCCTCGGCGAGCCATGCGGCGATCCGGTCGCCGTTTTCCATCAGCGGGTTCCGGTGTGCCCGAACCCACCCGCGCCCCGTTCGGTGGTGTCGAGGTCCGTGGTTTCGTCCCAAACGACCCGCACCACGGGCGCAACGACGAGTTGGGCGATGCGTTCCCCACGGCGAACCGGAAAGGGTTCGTCTCCGTGGTTGATCAACAGGACCTGAATTTCCCCGCGGTAGTCGGAATCCACGGTGCCGGGGGAATTCACCATGCCGATGCCATGTTTTCGGGCAAGGCCGGATCGCGGTCGGACTTGTGCTTCGAAACCGGCGGGCAACGCGATGCGGATTCCGGTGGGAATCGCGGCGCGTTGACCTGGAGCGAGCACCAGCTCGGTGTCGACGGCGGCACGCAGGTCCATGCCCGCGGCTCCGTCGGTCTCGTATGCCGGCAGGGGCAGGTCGAGCGCGGCTTCCGTGCGCGCGATACGCACGCCGCTCGCAGTCTGTCGCGACATGGGTTCGATGGGTTTCAGCCGGCGACGCGACCGGCGAGATTGTCGGACGCCGCGTCCTCGGGTTGGTGTATCGGCATGGTGAAGAAAATCGTGGTGCCCTTGCCGACGCCGTCGGAGTGGGGCCACATATCGCCGCCGTGGGCTTCCACGAACGTTTTCACCAGGAAGACGCCGATGCCGGTGCCGTTGATCGAGCGGGTGTCGCGGTTGTCGGCGCGGGCGAACTTCTGACCGAACTTCTTGAGGAATTCGGG
>JBJTRZ010000246.1:0-3296 GCA_046076415.1 Armatimonadota bacterium | reverse complement strand
CCGGTCCCGGTGCCCTGGTCCGTGGAAGCGAGACCTGGGGCTTGCGCTGGCGTCTCAACAGTCTCGAGTCGCTCCGCATCGGCGAGCCTTGGACCCTCGGTGGTCGAACGATCGTCGCGGCCGGGAACGGCTACGATTTCCGGGATCTGTCCCAATCGGATGTCGTACGCGAACTTCAAAAGGCGGCGATACTGCGCGCAACCTACTCGCGTTGGCAGCTGCGGGAACGGCTCGCCGACTTTTGGTCGGACCATTTCAATGTGTATGCCCGAAAGGTCGTCGTGGGTCGGGAACGTCGCCAGGCGGATGTGGAGCTGCTCTACCTGCTCCCGGTGGATCGGGAACGCGTTGTCCGCCGCCGGGTGTTCGGCCGATTCGACGAGATGGTCGAGGCATCGATGCGCTCGGCCGCGATGCTCGGTTACCTGGACAATCATGTCAACCGCAAGGGCGTCCCCAACGAGAATTACGCCCGTGAACTGATGGAGTTGCACACCCTCGGCGTCGATGGCGGATATTCCCAGCGCGATGTTCGCGAGGTGGCACGATGCCTCACCGGATGGACCATCGAGGACCGCTTCGGCCAGCGGTGCGGTGCCGTGCGGTTCGACCCGACAATGCACGACGACGGCGAGAAGATCGTACTCGGCACACGGATTCCGCCAGGGGGCGGCGAAGGCGACGCGGCGCGGGTTCGGGCGCTTCTGATGGCCCATCCCGCCACCGCCCGTTTCGTGGCGCGCAAACTCGTCGCTCGGTTCCATGGAGCCGGAGAAGCCGCCGAACGCTTGGCCAGCGCAACCGAATCAACGTTTCGGGCCACATCGGGAAATCTCGCGGAAGTTGCGAGGACGCTGTTCAGCCATCCCGAATTCGCCGCGGGCACCCGCCTGTACAAACGTCCATTCGATTTCCTGGTCTCCGCCCTCCGTGCTTCGGGTGCCGTCTGCGATGGCGATCGGGGAGTGCAGGAGCACCTCGAAGCAATGGGGCAACCCCTGCACCAATGGCCGATGCCCGACGGATATCCCATCGAGACCGAAGCGTGGTCGGTCAACCTGCTTCCACGCTGGAACTTCGCCGCGGATCTTGCATCGAATGGAATCCCCGGCACCCGCATCCAACCCGATCGTGCGGCGGCGCGCCTCGCCGCGTGGAACCCCATTCGGGAAGGTTCGGCGGAAGATCGGGTCACCCTCGCCTTGTGCGACCCGGAGTTTCAATGGACCTGAACGTATCCCGATCGCCCCGCGGCGCGAGTTACCGCTCGGCGTTGATGGGTGCCACGACCGAACGCGCATGGCGCGGCAACGTGTTGGTGACCCTGTTCCTGCGCGGGGGAGCGGATGGGCTTTCGGTGCTGGTCCCGCACGGCGACGACGGCTACCATCGACAGCGGCCGACACTTTCGCTCGGTACCCCATCCCGAAGCGGTGTGCGCGACATCGACGGGTTCTTCGGCCTGCATCCGGCCCTCGAGCCCTTGGAGCGTTGGTTCCGTGAAGGCCGAATGGCGGGGATTCACGCGATCGGATCGATGGACCGATCACGATCCCACTTCGAAGCAATGGCGACCATGGAGCGTGGTTCGCGTTCCGACCCGCAGGCGATCCCCTCCGGTTGGCTCGCGCGGGCGGTGGAATCGCTTCCCCAACCGGGCGCCCCGCTGCGCTCCGTGGCGATCGGGGGAACGTTTCCCGATATCCTGCGCGGCGCCGCCGGAGCCATCCAACTCCGCGACCTCGGCCAACTCCGCCTGCGCGTCGGTTCCGCACCCGCCGCCCGATTGCGTAGCCGTTTCGCCCGGGTGGCGGGTCCACTGGGCGACCATGGGAGGGATACGTTCGCAATGCTCGAAGCCCTGGGCCGGATCGACCCGAAATCCTACAAGCCCTCCCGGGGCGCCCTCTACCCAACGTCCGGGCTGGGCAACGGACTCCGCGACGCGGCGATCCTGATCAAGGCCGACGTGGGCACTCGGGCGATCGCGCTCGATCGGTCGGGCTTCGATACGCATTTCGCCCAAGGCAACGCCACGGGACTTTTGGCATCGCAGCTCGAGGATGTCGCCAAGTCGCTGGATGCGTTCGCCAAGGATCTGGGGCCCGAACTCGACCGGGTGACAGTCGTGGTGATGACGGAGTTCGGTCGCCGGGTGCCCGAAAACAGCCAATTGGGCACCGACCACGGACGCGCCGGGGCATGGCTCGTGCTGGGCAATCGCGTCCGGGGCGGCAAGGTGCACGCCCGATGGCCGAGCCTCGCGGAATCCGCGCTCGAGCCCCCCGGAGATCTTCCCGTCACGACCGATTACCGATTGGTGCTTGCGGAATGCCTCGACGCCGTGTGGGATACCGGCGCCGCCGACCGTGTCTTCGCGAATCTTCCGCCCAAGCGGCTCGGGGTGTTCTCCTCGGCCCGTTGATTTTCCCGCCTCCGCGTCATGCCATCGGAAACAACTCGCCGTCGAGCGGGTCACCCGGTGACAAGCCAAGCGGATCGGTAACCACGTGACGCTTCCCATCCGCGCGGGTCCCGGCATCCATGTAGATGACGATGTGGGCCACCCGGGCGAGATCCGTCTCGTTGGGAGTCGCCATGTGGGCGCAGCGGCCGTGGTGGAACGTGCAATCGCCCGCCCGCAACGGCACCGTGACACGGGGATAGTATTCGAATTCCGGGCAAATCTCGAACAAGCTGCGGGAATCGGCCAGCGACTGGGCGGGCAAATCCGTGCGGCGATGCGACCCGGGAAGGAATGTCATCGGTCCACGCTCGACGGGAACATCCTGAAGAGCAATCCACGCGGAAATCGGGTGGGTCGATCCCGCATGCGGCCAATAGGGTTGATCCTGATGGAACTCGGTCGCGGCGTTGTTGCGCGGCTGCTTGATCAGGATTTGGTCGTGCCAGAGTCGAAGGGGCACTCCGGCAGGGCCCTGGCGGCGGCGGCGAGGCGCGGATGCAAGGTCAAGGCGCGCATCCCCGCGTGGCGCGTCCACACATTCACGTATTGGGAAAAGATCGGTCCGGTCCCGAGCGCCGGATGCCTTTCGGCGCAATCGAGGGCCGCCTCCCGGAAATCCGCAGCCTCCTCCGCTGTGAACAGTCCGCGGACGGCCACGAAACCGTCGCGCCGGAACGACTCGATCGCCTCGTCGGTCACGACCACGCTCCCCTGCGATTCGATCATTTCGCCTGCCTCCCACGCACCACACGGTCGAATTCCGTGAAAACGTCGTCGAGCGCCGCCTGCACGATGCCGAGATGCTCGATTCCCGGATATTCCCGATATC
>JBJTRZ010000245.1:0-5596 GCA_046076415.1 Armatimonadota bacterium | reverse complement strand
TCGAGGGTCCCGATGTCGCCGGTGTGCAACCAACCCTCCGTGTCGATCATGTCGCGCGTGGCTTGTTCGTTGCCGAAATAGCCCTTCATCACGTTGCGCCCACGGTAAAGCACCTCGCCATCCTCCGCGATCCGAACTTCGCCGCCCGGAATGACCGTGCCGACGGTGCCGATTTTGGGCCGGGGCGCCGGATTGACGGAAATGACGGGACTGGTTTCGGTGAGTCCGTAGCCCTCGAGGAGCGCGAATCCGATCGAGTGGAAGAAACGGGCGGTTTCGGGATTGAGTGCCGCGCCACCCGAAATGAAGAAGCGCCATTGTCCGCCGAAGCGCTCGCGCAGTTTTGACAGGACCAGATGGTCGAGCACCGCGTGGCGGAGCGTGGCGAGCAGGCCGGGCGAACGTCCCGCTTGCCGGGCGTCCACCATCGCGCGACCCGCGGAGAGCGCCGCGTGGAAGAGCTTGCGACGTTTTTCGGGTTGTTTGGCCACTCCGTCGAGGATCCGCTCCTGCATTGCTTCGAACACGCGCGGAACGCAACCCATGACGGTGGGCTTCACCGAGGCCATCTCGTCCATCAAGGTGCGCGCACCCTGGCTGTAGGCGATGCGTGCCCCGGCCGCCAGAGCGAACAAGTGGATGATGCGCTCGAACGAATGGGCGAGGGGCAGGAACGATAGGAAGGTGTCGGATTCGGTGATGCCGACATTGCCATTGCGGAAGTGGGCCAGCGAGTTGACGCAGTTGTCGACCAGGTTCCGGTGGGTGAGCATCGCGCCCTTGGGATCGCCGGTGGTCCCCGAGGTGTAGATGAGGCATGCCACCGACTCCGAGTCGACCGTGGGACGGGGCGCGGGCAGGTCGGCGCCTTCGGCGTACAGCGCGGCGATCGGCACCGCCAACCCCTCGGGATCCTCGCCCTCGAGGAGGAAAACCGCCTCGAGCGTGGGCACGTTCGCGCGCACCGCCACGACCTTGGCGAGCTGTTTCGCATCTTGAACGAAAATGGCCCGGGCACCGCAATCCCGGAGGATGTACTCGATCTGGGGTGGCGGAAGCGTGGGGTAGATACCCACGGTCGTGATGCCGAGCGTGGCATGAGCCAGATCGGCGATCGCCCAATTCGGTTGGTTTTCGGAAACGATGCCGATCCGGTCGCCGGCGACGATTCCCCGGCGCGCCAGAGCCGCCGCGAGCGCATCGACGCGCTGGGCCGCCTGCGACCAATTGAGGCTCTTCCACTCCTTTCCCTCGCGCCAAAGGAGCGCCTCCGCATCGCCGCGGCGTGCCGCGGCCGCACGGAAGAGTTCGACGGTGGTGTTGCCGGTAGGGGTGGGAAGAGGCGAATCGGGCATCATGGGATCCTCTTGGTAGGGGGTGCGGGTCTGGGCGGTTTTTCCACGGGGCGGAGCACCTTCCCTCCCGAACGCCCGAACCGGGTCAGGGGGCCGAGGTGGACGGAGGGCGCATGGCGCGCGCGGCGACCCCCAAGCGGTAAACCGCCACGAGATCGGGAATCGATTGCAGGCGCCGAATCAACCCTTCGAGGTGCTCGAGGGAAGGACTCTCGAGGTCGATGCGCAAGGTGGCGGTGCCCGCCTCGCGGTGCGAGTAGGTATGGATGCCGATGATGAACGTTTCCGTGCCCGCAACCACATCCGTCACATCGCGCACCAAGCCGTGGCGGTCCAACGTCTCGATGACCACGCCGGTCGAGAAGCGATCCCGGTCGGACACCGGCCAGTCGATCGGGATCAACCGCTCCGGTTCCTTGGCGCGCCACTGGGCAACGTTCGGGCAGCCTTCCCGGTGCAGCTGCACGCCTCTTCCCCGACTGACGTACCCCACCACGGTGTCCCCGGGAAGCGGGAGGCAGCAATGGGCGCGGCGCACCGAAACTCCGTCGACCCCGCTCGCCGCGATCGAGAGGCTTCCGCGGCCCTCGCCCGGTTTGCGCGCCACGAACCCCGACGCGGGGGCTTCCTCGGGACGAATCTTGTGGACGATGGCACCGAGGGGGGTGTCGCCGAACCCGATGGCCGCCAGCAGGTCGTCGCCTTCCTCCTTGTTGAACTCGCGCGCGAGCGCCTTGAGTTTGCGCGCGTCACGCAGGACGTCCAAGGGAATTCCGAGCCGCACCAATTCGTCGTGGAGCAGGTCGCGGCCCTTGGCGACGCTGTCGTCGTAGCGACGCAGGCGGAAGTAGTGCTTGATCTTGCTTTTGGCGTGGCTCGATTTGGCGATCGAGAGCCAATCGAGGCTGGGTCCGGCACCCGGCCGCGTGATCACCTGGCAGATGTCGCCGTTTTCGAAACGATGGGAAAGCGGCACCGTCTTGCCGTTCACGCGCACCACCGCCAGATGCTCCCCGACATCGGTGTGGATGCGGAAGGCGAAGTCGATGGGCGTGGCGCCGGCCGGCAGATCGATCACGTCGCCCTTGGGAGTGAAGACGAACACTTGCGACGTGAACAGGTCGGTGGAGACTTGGCTGAGGAAGTCGGAGGTATCCCGGGCGTCCTGCTGCCATTCGAAGAGTTGTCGGCGCAGGAACGCCATTTTGCGATCGAAGTCGCCTTTGTCGCCGCGGGCGTTCTCTCCCTGCTCCTTGTACGCCCAGTGCGCGGCCACGCCGAATTCGGCGGTCTTGTGCATCTCCCAAGTCCGAATCTGAACCTCGAGCGGCTCTCCGCGCGGACCGTACACCTTGGTGTGCAGGCTTTGGTAGCCGTTGGACTTGCGCATCGCGATGTAGTCGTCGAACTTGCCGGGAATGGGCAGGTAGGTGTCGTGGACCACGCCGAGGGCCGCGTAGCACTCGGGGATGCTGTCGACGATGACCCGGAGGGCGATCAGGTCGTAGATGTCGGGCAGGTCGAGTTCCTGCGAACGCATTTTGTTGTGGATGCTCCACAGGTGTTTGGGGCGCCCTTGGATTTCCGGCTCGAGCCCGTTGCGAAGGAAACCGGCGCGCAGCGTGTCGATGGCTTCGCGGATGTCGAGTTCCCGGTCGCGCCGCGTCCGCGCGATCCGTTCGGTCAGTTCTCGATACGCGTCGGGTTCGAGGACCTTGAACGCGAGGTCTTCGAGCTGCCACTTGATTTGCCAGATGCCGAGGCGTGCGGCGAGCGGAGCGAAGACCTGCATGGTCTCCTCCGCCACCTTGCGTCGCCGTTCGGGCGCCAGGCCGACGATAGTGCGCATGTTGTGCAGGCGGTCGGCGAGTTTGACGACCATCACGCGCAGGTCGCGGGCCATGGCCAGCAGGATCTTGCGCAAATTCTCCGCCGACGATCGTTCCTCGGTGCGTTTGCGCCGGCGTGGATCGGGCGGCCGGTTCTCCTTGCCGGCGGCCTCCTTGGCGGCGGCCGCGGCCAGTCCGGGAGCGAGTCGTTCGAAGTCCGCGAGTTTGAGTTTGGTCACCCCGTCGACCAGGGTGGCGATCTCCTCGGAAAAGTTCTCCGCGATTTCCTCGCGGGTGACGTTGCAGTCCTCCACCACGTCGTGGAGCAAGCCCGCGGCGATGGTGGCCGTGTCCACTTCGAGGCTGGCGAGGATCTCGGTCACCTCGACCGGATGGATGATGTAGGGCTCGCCTGTTTTGCGACGTTGTCGCTGGATGGTTTCGTGGTGGTGGAACGCGAATTCGAACGCCTTGCGCACCACCGCCGCGTCGGCCGACGCGTCGCGGGCCAGGACCCGTTCGACGATCCCCTCCACCTTGCGACGCAGGCGCCGTTCCACCTCGGCCGCGATCGGCGCGGGCCGTGGGGGCTGGGGGTCGTCGGGCGGGGTGGCGTTACCAGGGTCGGGCATGGAGGCGAAGACAAAGGGACCCCGGAGCGGCGCTCCGGGGTCCGATTCGATCAGTGCTCCGCAGCGTAGTGGCGAGCGAGCACGTCGGGACCGTACGATCCCGCGGCCGAGCGTGCGGAGCCGCGGCCGAAATCGCCTTCGAAATCTCGCCAAACATCGTGGACATGGTTGGCGTTGTTCTGCGTGTTGTCGTATTCGATCACGAACGTCGGACCTTGAACGCGGTAGTAATGGCCCTTGCCCGGTTCGGTGGAACCCATCCAAGCGAATCGGACGGCGTCCATTCCCGCCTTGCGCATCGCGTCGACCCGCCGGCGCGCCTCGGCCTTGGGCATCGCCGCCGTGTGCGCATCGATCACCGCCATCAAGCGCTTGCGCTGATCCGGCGCCAATTCACTCCAGCGCACCCCGAAGTCGTCGAGCGCCTCGATGCGGCGACGATCCCCGGTGAGGATGTCGGGCGGGGCAACGGTTTCGACCACCGCCTTCGCACGTCGTTCGGGATCCAGCCCGAGCACCATCGCCCGGCCGAGTTCCTGCTCGGAGCGGAGCACTTCGGTGCCGGCAAGCGGCAGCCCGGCGGGAATGCGCGCGGGATTGGTGCCGAAGAACTGGGGGGTGCTGGCCACGATGCGGTCGCCCTTCAGGGTCCAGTGCAACGACTGGTGGTGGCCCTCGAAGCGCCAACCCCAAAGGCCGTCGCGCGACGGTTGGCCGAAGATCGACACGTAATATTTCTTCGCGTTGCGGTACCGCGGGTTGGCGTTCTCGATCTGCAGGAGGACATTTTCCATCTCGCGGATGGTGTTGGAGCGCTGCACTCCCTCCGCGCTCATGCAGGTGGCCAGCAAGTCGAGGGCTGCCGCCTGTTGGTCGGCGCCCATGTCCCACATGGGAAATCCCTTGCGATCGTCGCCGGGAACGAACTTCCACTTCGACTGCTCGTCGTCGGCGAACGGAAACGAGGCGAGCGCCTTTTGTTCGGGAGTCAGCGTGGCCAGGAACGCGTTCGCGGCATCGTGCGGAGTGCGGGCGGGCTTTGCGGAAACGAACCCGGCGACCAGCGCGATCGTGCCCAAGGCGGCCGGCGCCATCGCGCGGCGGATGGGAAACGGCATCGGATAAGGATCCTTTCGGGGATGGATCAGGATACCACGGGGGCGCACCGCCGAAGGAGGTCGCGACCACGGCGAACGGTGTCCACGGCCGCCTGCGGTGTGGCGCCAAGCGCGGTCACGTGGCCCATTTTGCGCCCCGGTCGCGGATCGGCCTTGCCGTAGAGGTGGAGGTGGAGGCCGGGCACTGCGAGCGCGCTCGCCCAGTCGGGCTCGCTCCCCGTCGGCCAATCGTCCCCGAGCAGGTTTGCCATCGCCGCGCCCGGAGCCCGCATGTGGGTGGACCCGAGCGGAAGCCCGCACACCGCCCGGATCTGCTGTTCGAATTGCGAGGTTTCGGCGCCTTCGATGCTCCAGTGCCCGGAGTTGTGCGGGCGCGGCGCCAGTTCGTTGACCCGGAGGCCGCCATCGTGTTCCACGAAGAACTCGATGCACAGAACGCCCACCACGTCGAGGCGGTCGAGGAGGATCCGCGCGATTTCCTCGGCTTCGCGACGGGTGGCGTCGGTCGCCTCGGGGGCCGGCGCCGTCGTGATGTCGAGGATGTGCCGAGCGTGGTCGTTGCGCACCAATGGAAACGCGCGGAAGGAGCGGTCGAGTCCGCGGGCGGCGACCACGCTTCCCTCCCACGCGAAATCGATCCGTTCCTCGAGGATGCAGGGCAC
>JBJTRZ010000244.1:0-3850 GCA_046076415.1 Armatimonadota bacterium | reverse complement strand
CAAGCGGGCACGTCAAGTGGCCCTGCTGCCCTTCGTCGCGGATCCCAACTAGGCTCTATATAGGCACCGCGATTTGACCGAATTGCGGCGTTTCCAAAAAACACGAATCGAGGCGGTGCTCCTTGCGAGCGCCGCCTCGGTTTTGTTGCTTGGCACCTGCCTACGGGTCGCGACCATTTCCCGGGAAACCGCTTGGACGCAAACCGTCGCCGCACCATCCCCACGCGAAGCCACGCCCCCCCGCCCACCGGTTTCGCGGAGCGTCACCGATCCAGGCGCCGAAACCTCCCGGCAGCGGGCCGTTGGCCTGCAGTGGCGCGCGACGGCATGGTTGCTCGGGGCAATGGCGATCGCCCATGCGTTGAAGCGGAAGTTCCGGCCCAATGCGGATCCATACCTGATTCCTTCCGGAGCCCTTCTCGCATCGATCGGCAACCTAGCGATCGCTGGTTGCAAGGATCCACTGCGCGATGCGCCGGCGATGCTCCACCATGCCGAAGGGGTTGCCATCGCCACCGCGGCCGGTTGCCTCGTCGCCTCGGCATGGTTCGTTCGCAAGCCCCTCCACCGCTACGGATACATTGCCGCCACCGCGGCCATTGGCTTTCTGGTCCTGCTTGCGATCGCGGGGCGCGGACCCGGAGGCGTGCGACTTTCGGTTTTTGGATTCCAGCCGGCGGAATTGGTCAGAGGATTGACCGTCGTCTTCACGGCGGCTTATCTGGCCGCGCGGGGGGCCGGGCACGACCGGCCAACCCGCCTGACGCGTACGGATGTCGTGCCACTCGCGGTTTTGATCGCGATCCCGGTCGGCCTGTTCATACTCCTCAAAGACATGGGCCCCGTGGTGCTGTTGATCGGGGCCATCCTCGCCATGACGTTCGTGGCGACCCACCGTTTTCGCTGGTTGGCCCTGGGGTGCATCGCCGTTCTGTTCGCGGGCTTCCTGGCATACGCGATGGGAATCGGTACGCTGCCGACGCGCATTGGAATGTGGTGGTCGCCGTGGAACAACCCATACCGTGGCGGCGACCATCTCGCATCGGCCCTATGGACCGCGGCCTCGGGCGGATGGTTCGGTTCGGGAATCGGGCTCGGCGACACCCATCGACTCCCGCGGGCCGGTTCGGACATGGTACTCGCCTCGATCCTCGGTGAAGGCGGTCTCCCTGCGGGGCTCGCCACGATTGCCGCGGCTGCGGTGCCCGGTTGGCGTTCCCTGCGGATCGCCGCAACGTGCCGCACGCGATTCGATCGATTGCTCGCCGCCGGGCTCGGCGCGTTGATCTCATTGCAATCCTCGCTCATCGCCGCGGGATCGCTCGGGCTCGCTCCCCTTTCCGGGGTCAGCTTTCCGTGGGCCGCGTACGGTTCATCGGCGCTGGTCGTTCAAGGGATCTGCCTGGGTCTTCTGCTGGCATTGTCGGACCGTGAGCCCTCCCATCAAATCCCAACAATGCCGGCGCCGTTCCGCAGCCTTTCCCTTGTGCACCTGATGGTCCACGCCGGATTGGGATTGCGCTGCCTCCATGTAACCGGTGTGGTGTCCGGCGCGATCGCAGTGCAGCCGTTCGAAGGGCGAGCACGCGATGCCACGCGTCTCCGCCGAATCAATCCTCGATTGATGTCGACGGCCGCGAAGATACCACGAGGCGATATCGTGGACGATCGCGGACGAATGCTGGCCACGGGATCGGGAAGTTCCCGGACGTACCCGTTGGGGTCGGATGGCGCCTTCGCTACCGGCTGGATTTCGGTTGCCACCGGGCTCGGGGAGGTCGGTTCCGAGCGACGAAACGACGCGGTTCTCCGTGGATGGTCCGACGAAGGCGACTTGCTGGCCCTTTGGCGCATGCGGGCGCTTCCGTGGCGGAGGGAACCACGGGGCGCGACCGTACGAATGGATCTGGATGCGTCCTGGCAACGGTTGGCAGCCCGGTTGATGCGGCAAACTCCCACCAGGCGCGGAGCGATCGTGATGCTGGATACCACGTGCGCAGACCCGCGAATCTCGGTTTCGCTGCCCGCCGCCGAACCGGCCCGCGCATTGCGCACCACTGCGGCCAAGGACCTCGCTTCCGGGACCCTGGTGGATCGTGTGGAAGCCGGCCGATTCGCCCCCGGTTCGACGTTCAAAATCGTGACCGCGGCAGCCCTCTTGGCAATGGGCGAAGGAGGGTTCCGCGTCCCCTGCAGGCACGTCTCGCCTACCCTGCGTTGGTCCCATGACGGCCGAAAATACCGCCGCGGTCCCATTTCGGACGACCGGGGAGAATCGGCGCATGGATCCATCGGGCTCGACGAGGCGCTGGCTGTGTCTTGCAATATTTTCTTCGCGCAAGCGGCGATGCATGTGGGTGCGGAACGCCTGCGGTCGACCGCCTTGGCTATGGGTTTGCCGATGCCCACCACGCGCATTGTGGCCAGCAGCCTTCCCGATACGGGAATCGGTCAGGGCGCGCTGGCGGTATCGCCGGCGTCGATGGCTCGAGCGGTGCTCGGGCTCGTCGCCGCCGCGCACGGTTCCGTAAACGAAACGGGACTCGCAAGCCGGGATGCGCGGCGTATTCTCGACGCCATGATCGGCGCCGTGGACCACGGAACCGCCATCCGCACCGCGATCCCGGGTCGGCGTATCGGAGCCAAGACCGGAACGGCCCAAACGGGCGCTGGACGGGAGCCGCATGCGTGGCTCGTCGGTTTCGAAGAACGGATCGACCGAACCCTCGTCTTCGCGGTGTTGGTCGAAAACGCCGGTTACGGGGGAGGAGTCGCATCTCCCATTGCACGGACCTTGCTCGAGCAGTCGCCAAGCCTTAAATAAAAAACGGGGCGAAGCACCACGCTCCGCCCCATCTCGCTTTCGGCCTCAGGCTATTTGTAGGTCGACTTGATCAATCCGAGCAAATCACTTGGCACGGTCTTGAGCGTGGAGGTCGCTTCGACAATGTCGACCCCTTTCACTTCCGTGCCGACCAGAGCGGCCATTTGGCCAAAAGCACGATCCCGCACGAGCTCGGCGGCCTTCATGCCCACCCGCATCCCCAGCACGCGGTCGAAAAGTGTCGGAGAACCGCCCCGATGAACATGTCCGACGACCGCGCTGCGGGTTTCCCAGCCGGTCTTCGCTTCAATGTGATTGGCCAAAAATTCGCCGACATTGCGGTTGGACAGGTTGACATGCCCAAACGCATCGACAACGGCTTCTTCGCCATCGGACGGGATCTCGGTGCCTTCGGACGCAACGACCAGAGCGTATTTCTTGCCGCGGGCGCGCACGGCCTGAAGGTGCGTGCACAGTGCTTCGAGATCGACAGGTTCCTCGGGAATGGTCACCCAATCGGCTCCGCCGGCCATGCCGACATACCAAGCGACCCAGCCGGCGTGTCGTCCCATCACTTCGAGAACGATCACCCGACGGTGCGACCGCGCGGTATCCCGAAGACGGTCGAGCGCCTCGAGGCCTACGCCCGCGGCGGTGTCGAACCCGAACGTGAAATCCGTCTTGTTCAGGTCGTTGTCCATGGTTTTCGGGACGCCGACCGTGGGCACGCCGTGCTGGCTGTAGAGTTTCGCGGCGACGCCCAGGGTATCTTCACCGCCGAGCGCAACTATCGCGTCGAAGCCGGCGGACTTTATGTTGGCCAGCACCGCCTGCAGGTCTTCCTCCTTGCGGAAGGGGTTCGTGCGCGAGGAACCGAGGATGGTTCCTCCCTGGCTGATGATTTCCTCGACATCGGAGAGGCCGAGGGGTTCGTAGATGCCCTTGACCAAACCGCGCCACCCCTCTTGGATGCCGACAAATTCGAACCCGAAATCGAGTCCGCGGTAAACGACGCCGCGGATCGCG
>JBJTRZ010000243.1:0-8268 GCA_046076415.1 Armatimonadota bacterium | reverse complement strand
CGTAGGCGGTGCCTTGGTAGTCGTGTCGGACCGCCGGGCGAAGATCCTCGGCGGCCCAGGCGGCCAACGTTCGCCGCAGGGCGCCCCCCGTGCGGACCAGCCAGTCGCGCAACGCCGTGCGCTCCAGCGGGACGGATGCTTCGTCGAGGAATCGGGTCCCGTTCGGCAGCACATGGTGCCGCGGAACCTGTCCCTCGAGCTCGGCGAACCCCGGCGCGTCGATGCGGGCGAGCCACACCACGCGCCCCAGCGCGATGTGACGCAAAAGATCGGCGGGCGAGCGGCGATCCGGGGCATCCGTCCGCAGGAGATCGTCGTCGCCCATCGCATCGAGCGCCTCGAGCAACGCGTCGTTGTAATCGACCCAACCGTCGAGGATCCAGTCCAGTTTCGGCGTCGCCTCGCTCACCCGGCGATCTCGAAAACGACCGTGCGGCCGGCTTCGGGCTCCCGCAGGCGCAGCGCCTTGATCTGCGCACCCTTGGGTACTTTCACGAAGAATCGCGCCTTCATGGACTGGCCCGGCTTGACCGCCGTGTCCACGCGCTCGTCGCGGGTCGCCCGAAGCAGCGTCTCGTTGTAGGCGATCTCCACGCCTTCGTTGTCGTCCCAGATCGCGTGCACGGCGGGCCAGCCGAGCGTGCGCTCCTCGGTGGTGGGGTTGGTGAACGTCACGTGCGCGAACAGCACCGATTCACCGTCCTCGAGCTCCACGTCCGCGGGCGGCGTGGTGGCCTTTTCGAACTTGTCGACCGCGACGCTCCACGATCCGGTGGCGTAGGTGGTGCCGACCGCTCCCTTGATCTTCGTTGCCAGGGTCGCGCCGGAGGCGTCCGCGGAGTCCTTCCACGGGTCGGGAACGGCGGCGACCCCGCGCAGGTCGTAGCGCAGCACCGGGGTGCCCTCGGTGTGCTGGCAGATGAGCTTGGGGATGGGGCCGGAGGCGGGAACGACGATCACGGTGACGGCTTCGACCTTCTGGGCCGGCTTGAGGTCGAAGTCGAGTCGTTCGGTGGTGCCCGCACGGCTGGCGACCTCCGCCCAGCGATGGTTTCGATCCTGGGCGTCCACCGCCGTCATCGACACGGTTTCCCAACCGGCGTGCAGCGGCCCCTGCGCGGGATTGTGCAGCGTGTAGCGCAGCAGAAGCAGCTTTTCGCCTTCCTTGGCCACGTGGACCGTTTCCCCGATGGTCACCGGCCCGAGCACGTATTCGGCCTTGAGCAGCGTGAAGTTCACCGCATCCGTGCCGATTTTGCCGAGGGTGTAGGTGGTTCCCAGCTTGCCGTTGTCGCCCGGCAGTTGGGCGGTGCCCTGTACCACGGGCGGCTTGGCGGCGGCGGGCTTGGCCGGGGGTTTCGGGGCGGAGGGCTTGCCCTTGGCGGACTGTGCGGATGCGGGTGCGACGGCGAGCAGCAGGGCGGCGGCGACGCGGAGCGGGCGGGTGGAACGGTGGACCATCGGTGACTCCCGGGAGGCAGGACTCGGCGCGCGGGGGCGCGCCTACGGCGAATTGTACGGGCAGGTTGCTTGCCGTGGCGGGGCCCTGCGGGCGCTTCGATCAGGCGATGCGGCGCAGGGGCACGCCGCCCCGGGGCCCGAGCGTGATATTGCGGCGCTCGGTGGAGGGTTGGGCCGGGCCGGTGGGGAGGTAACGTCCCATCGAAAGCCACGTGGCGAGCACCACCTTCGCCTCCATTTGCGCGAAGGCGGCTCCGATGCAGCGTCGACCGCCCCCGCCGAAGGGCGCGTACTCGAACGGGGAGAAGGAACGTTCGAGGAAACGTTCCGGGCGGAACCGGTGGGGCTGGGGATGGATTTCCGGGTCGTGATGGAGGAGGAGGAAGGACACGCCGACGGCCGTGCCGGCGGGCAGTCGCCATCCACGGAGGGTGAAATCGCGGGCGAGGACGCGGCCCACGAGCGGCACCACGGGGCGCAGGCGCAGCGATTCGTCCACGACCGCCGACAGCCACGGAGCCTTGGAGACCGCCTCCGGAGCGGGGTCGGTGCCCAGGTCCGCGATTTCCGCGCGGAGGCGCTCGAGGAGCGCGCCATCGGCGTGCACATGGTGCATGGCCCAGGCGAGGGTGATCGCGGTGGTCTCGTGCCCGGCGAAGAGAAGGGTCATCAACTCGTCGACCACATCGTCGTCGGGCATCGGGCTGCCGTCCTCGTGCCGCGCCTCGAGGAGGAGCGAGAGGATATCCCCGCCGAGGCCGTGGGCGCGTTTGTCGCGCAGGGTTTCGTGGAGCAGCGCCCGTGTGGCTTGGTCGTGCCGATCGAAGCGGTCCCAAGGGCCGAGTCCGAACGCGCGCTGTCGCAGGAAGGGGAAGAACACGAGCCACGGGGTCGTCGCCCGGAGTTTGGCCTCCACGGCGGACCGGACCCTTTGGACCTGCGCCGCCTGTTCGACCCCGAAAACCGCGCGGATGATCACGTCGAGGGTGACATCCTGGGCCAATTGGAAGACGCTTGCGATCGACCCGACGCGCACCGCGTCCATGCGCCGCCGCGCGGCGTCCTGAATCAAGGTGCCGTAGGCGCGCATGCGCTCGCCATGGAAGGGCGGCATGAGCAGTCGCCGCTCGGCTCGGTGCCGTTCCCCGGAGAGGAGCAGCACGGAGCTGCGACCGAGGATGGGTGCGAGGACTTCGGCGCCGAAGGCTTCGAACGTGGCGGGGTCGGCGGAGAAGATGGCCTTCGCCCCGTCGGCGGTGCCGGTGACGACCAGATCCTGTCCGGGGCTCCAGACGGAAAACGGGTCGCCGTGGCGATCCCGGGTGGCGGCGAGAAGGGACCCCGGATCGTGGAACAGGGTGCGCAGCGCAAAGGGTTGGAAGCGCCAGCCGGGCGGGATGCCTTGGCGCATGGGTTCCATGTCCCCGACAGTACCGCACAACGACCGAAGCGCAACCGGGACCGTTGCGGGGTTTCAGTCTTGGATGGCGGGAACGTCGAGGGAATCCTCGACCTTGCGGATGAGTGTGGAGAGGGTGATTCCCAGGGCGACGGCGCACTTTTCGGCCATCGGCAGGGTGGGTGGACGCTCTCCCTTTTCAAGCCGGGCGAGGTACCGGGGCGTCACTCCGGTGAGTTCGGCGAATCGTGCACGGGACAGCCCGCGCACAGTGCGTTCCTGCTGGATCGTCGGACCGAGATTTCGCGCCACCACACGCCCATTTTATCACGAGTCGCGATGAATTGGTAGTTTTTTTACGAAGTTTTTTCGGCGAGCAGTTGCTCTTCGCACGCCTTTTCGGCTTCGGAGAGGACGGCGGACGTGGACGATCCAAGGGCGCGGCAGACGTTCTCCAGAACATCGAGCGCCGGGACACGCAGTCCGCGTTCGATGTAGTGGACGTAGTTCTGGCGGATGCCCGACGCCTCCGCGAGCGCGGTTTGGGTCATGCCGCGACCCAGGCGAAGTCGGCGCAGGATCGGGCCAATGTGCGGAACACAGGACGATGCGGACACAGGGTCATTATCACACATTGGCCCCGAATCGCCACCCTTGCATCCTCCGCGAAACGGCTGAAATCACAAATTTGTAATGGTGTGGTAATGGTTGGTCGGATCACACATCATCGCGCCGTATATCGAAGGGTTCCGCCCAACCGGCGACGGTGGTACCATCCATTCCCCGCCGGAGTCGTTCGCCAAACCCAACCACCCACCGCGCCGCCATGCCCGTTCCGCTGCCCGAACCCACCCCCGAAGGCATCGTCGCCGTCGGAGGACCCCTCGACCCCGAAACCGTCCTCCACGCCTACCGAAACGGCGTCTTCCCGTGGCCGCACCCCGGTCTCCCGCTCCTCTGGTTCAGTCCCGACCCACGCGCCGTGCTCGACCTCGCCGACCTGCACGTCCCCAAACGCCTCGCGCGCACCCGGCGCAACACCCCGCTGCGCTTCACCCTCGACCAAGCGTTCGAGGAAGTCATCGCCGCCTGCCGCGCGACACCCCGCGCCCAGCAATCCGGCACCTGGATCACACCGGGAATGGTGCGCGCCTACACCGCGCTGCACCGACGCGGATTCGCCCATTCCGTCGAAGCCTGGAACCCCGACGGCACCCTCGCCGGCGGACTGTACGGAATCTGCGTCGACGGAGTCTTCTCCGGAGAGTCGATGTTCCACCGGGTCGACGACGCGTCCAAGCTCTGCGTCCTCCACCTCATGGACCATCTCGGCGCGCGCGGCCTGGGCTGGATCGATATCGAAACCATGACCCCCCACTTCGAAGCACTCGGGGCCAAGGAGATTCCACGCGACGAATTCCTGATCCGACTCGCGGTGGAACGCGCGCGAAACCGGCCCCTCTTCGAGCCGGACTCCTGATTTCAGACCGGAGTGCGCGGGATGGCGCAACCGAACGCGGGCTTGGACGCCGGAACGGACCGCCCCGCAAGCACCGCGTCCACCGCAGCCTCCAGATCCCGCCGGGTCACCTTCTCCGGCTCGCGCTTGTCGTCGATGCGCCCCGCGTACCGTAGCACCCCGGCACGGTCGATCACGAACGCTTGCGGGGTCACGGTCGCCTTCACGTGGTCGGCGGCCAGCAACCGCTCGTCCCGGAGCACCGGAATTCCCTCGAACCCCTGCGCCCGCGCATGCTCGGCCACCTCCGCCGCGGGCTCGTCCACCGACGAATACACGGCGACCACACGGACCCCGCGCCGGGGCAACCGCGCCACCAAATCGCGGACCCGGCCGTTGTAGGCGTTCGCGCACGGACACCGCACGCTCAGGAACAGCAACACCGTGGCCTTGGCCCGGCCGTCGCCGAGCAGCGATGCCATTTCCCCGCCGTCGGCGCGCGGCAACGACAAATCCGACACGCGCTCCCCCACGCCCCGCACCCGCGCCGCCACGACCTCCGCCGCGCAGCCCTGCGAAACGGCGATCACCTGGGGCCCGTGCCGGGCGACATCCACCCCGCGGATGTGGTAACCCACCTTCCCCGACGGGGCGACCACCACGGTCTCGCGCGCACCCGCCGCCACGCCGTAGGTGCGGGCCACCGTACCGGAACGGTCGATCAACACCGGATAGGGCAACTTTTCCCGGGCATGAAAAACACGGGCCGCCTCGGGCGCGTCGGGGCACACCACGAAAACCTTGCCCCCACTCTCCTCGAGCCGCTCCAGCACCGTCGCCAACGACCGCGCCTCGATGCCCGTCTCGAGCGCCAGATCGGGCACGAACGCGAGCACCACGGGCCGCCCGCGGTAATCCGACAAACGAAAGGGTCGGCCGGCATGGGTCGGCAGCGCGATATCGGGCGCGGGGGCTCCCACCGGCACGCCCGGCGCCGGCGCCGACAACCGCGCGTTGATGACCACCACCACGCCCACCATGGCGGCCACGAGGCCCCAGGCGAGGACGATCAGGAGGGTGAAGGGACGCAACTTCGGCATGGCAATCCACTTTGCGACATTTTTCACAAACATCGCCTCCCCGATGGTACCACCGCCCACCGACCCCGGAAAACCGTCAGGACACGTGGTGCGCCGCGGCCAAGGCGGCGCAGAAGCGTGCCGTGTGCCGCGCGCCCAGAAGCAGGTCCGCGATCCGCAGATTTTCGTCCGGAGCATGCGCACGCCCCCCGGGATACCCCACCCCGCAGGTCACGACCGGTTGGCCCAGCCCTTTCACGAAAGGATGGATCGGACCCGATCCCCCCGTCATCGGAATCACCGACGGCTCCACGCCGTAGGTCTCGCGCGCCGTCCGGATCGCCAGCCCCACGATCGGATGGTCGGGATCGACCCGTCCGGGACGTTGACCACCGAGGTAGCGCACCTCGATATCGGAAAACCCTTGCGCGTCGAGGTGGGCGCGCAGCGACGCGTGCACGGTGTCCGGGTCCTGATCCGGGACGAGGCGGAAGTCGACCTTCGCCATCGCCGCGGCCGGCAACACGGTCTTCGCGCCATCGCCTTGCCAACCGGCCCCGATGCCGCACACCGTGCAGGTGGGTTCGAACACGGCACGGCGGTTGAATTCCGCGCCCGTGGCCCCGCCGAGGAACGATTCGAGGCCGAACTCGCGCCCCAGCCACGCCTCCTGGCTCGGCTGCGCCGCCAGCAGTTCGAGGTCGCGCGGGGACGCCGGAACCACGGAGTCGTAATGCCCCGGCAGCTGAATCCGTTCCTCGCGGTCCTTGAGGCTTGCCAGGGCCCAGATCAATCGCCACGCCGCGTTGGGGAACAACGATCCGCCCACGCCCGAATGCGCATCGTAGGCGATGGTCCGCGCATGGAGTTCGAAATAGGCGATCCCGCGCAGCCCGCAGAGGATCTCCGGCCTCCCCGCGTCGTCGACCCCGCCGAATTCCCACACGGTGACATCCGCCGCGAGCAGCGCCCGGTGCGCGTCGATCCAGGCCGGAAGGTGCAGCGACGCGACTTCCTCCTCGCCTTCGATCACGAATTTGACATTGACCGGAAGCGTTCCGCCGCACGCTTCGCGCAGCCCCGCGAGGGCCATCAGGCGGCAAACGATATGTCCCTTGTCGTCGGTGACACCGCGGGCGTACGCAACGCCGTCCTCGATGCGCAGGGTCCACGGATCCGAAGTCCACAGCTCGAGCGGCTCCGCCGGCTGCACATCGTAGTGGTTGTAGAAAAGCACCGTCGGCGCATCGGGTCCGGCGGATCGGTCTTCGCCGTACACCACGAGCGGGCCGCCATCGGTGGGGACCAAATGCGCTTCGAATCCATGCGCGCGGAGCAGGTCGGCCACCGCCCGGGCGCCCTCCTCCATCGGCGCGTCGGGTTTGGCGGCCACCGAAGGCACCGCCACCAATGTCGCCAAAGCGTCGAGCGCGGCCGGCAACGTGGCGTCCACGGCCGCATCCAGCTGGGTCGAATCCATGGCGGCAGTGTACCGGCCCGAAAAAGAAAGCGGCCCGCCCGGAGCTTCCGGGCGGGCCGCGTCGTCGCGATCGTCGATGGTCAGGGACGTGCGGCCGGCGGCGTGTAGCCCGCCTTGCGCAGCGCCGCGTCGAACTTCGGCTTTTGCTCCGCGGTGAGGACGATCACCGACATCCGGTAAACCTGATCGTCGATCTCCTTCACCTTCTTCGCGTTTTTGAGTTGCCCGGCCCGCTCGCCGTTGGCGCGCATCAGGAAGGGGCGGAACTTGGCGATCTGCTTGCGTTCGAGCTTGAGTTTGGCGAGGATCGGAGTGAACTTGTCGCCCGCTCCCGCATCCGGCAGCTTGAACCAGCGATTGGGATCATTGCCGCCGGGTCCGCCGGGAGGGCCCTGCGCCAACGCCGCGTGCCCGCCCGCAAGGCCGAGCACCATCGCCACCGCAATCCATTTCGTCCGCGTCGTCATCGTCGTCCTCCGCCTCGCGGCTCAGGGGCGCTGCGGACGGCCGCCTTGGCCTCCGGGACCACCCGGACCGCCCTCGCCACGTCGCTCGCGCGCCTGCTTCATCAGCTCTTCCAGTTTCTTCTTCTGGTCGGCGGTGAGGATCTTCTCCACGCCCTCGCGCGTCTCCTTTTCGAGGGCTTGGCGCTTCTCGTTGTAGGCGTCCATGATCTTCTCGACCTTGGTCTTCTGATCGGCGTTGAGATCCAGTTCACGGATCAGCCGGGCCATCGGGTTGCGCATCCCGCGCTGGCCGCCCTGGCCACGCTGTCCGCGCTCGCCCCCTTGGCCGCCTTGGCCTTTGTTGCCCTTTTGGCCGCCTTGGGCCAGCACCGGCGACGCCACGGCCACCGCGATCGCGATCGGAATCAAGAACTGTTTCATCGTGACAACCTCCGCGTTTCAAGACGCCCGTCCCCGGGATTGGTTCAATCCGACGGTTTCGTTTTCACCATGCAAGCAATGACGCACTCTCCTCGCTTCGTCCTCTACCTTCGGGTTTCCACCGAGCGGCAAGGCCGATCGGGCCTGGGGCTCGATGCACAGCGGGCGTCCGCCGAGGCCCATGCCGTGCGGGTGGGAGGCGAGATCGTGGCGATCCATACCGAGATCGAGAGCGGCAAGCGAAACGATCGGGTGGCGCTCGCCGAGGCCCAAGCCTATTGCCGCAAACACAAGTGCGATCTCATGGTGACGAATATGGATCGGGCCGGCAGGAACGCATTCGATCTCCTCGGGATGCTCGAGGATGCCCGCCGCAACGGATACCGCCTGGTGTGCACCGACTATCCCGAGGCCGATATCACCATGCTCCAGATGTACGCGGTGTTCGCGGATATGGAGGGCCGGCGGATTTCCGAGCGCACGAAGAAGGCCCTCGCCGCCAA
>JBJTRZ010000242.1:0-3348 GCA_046076415.1 Armatimonadota bacterium | reverse complement strand
GGCGCGGGCGCGGTCGGCGAGCAGATCGCCGACCCGCCCGGCCAACCCCACGTAATCGGCCAGCAGGAACGTCACCGTGGGGTGGCGCTCGCGACCGGCGTCGAGAAACTCCGGAAGGTCCTGGGCCACATGGGTTCCAATGTGGAGGAACCAGGGCACGGCCCGTATCTCCGTGGCGCCCAGTTCCACGCATCGATCGATCGCCTCGGGAATCGAGGGGCTGTTGCACTCCAGATACCCCACCACCACGACCGGATAGGGCCCCGTTTCCCAGAGACGCTCGGCCAAAAACTCCAGCGCCGCGTTCGCACTCGCCCGCGGCGAGCCGTGCGCCAACAACAACAAAGCGGTCATTCCGACGCTCGATTCCGCGAAGCGGGACAGTCCGGCGTACCGTGCAGTGGACAATCCGACCGATCGCGGCACGCGCGTCCGGCGCGCACGAGCGGCTCGCCCCAGGACTCGGCTCCCCGCGCGTTGGCGGCGGCCTCCACCACGATATCCCGCCATACGGGATCGTCCCCTAGCACATCCGCCACCGTGAAAGCCACGCCGGGGTGCTTCCGGCGAACCGGATCGAGTGCGCCCGGGAGCGCGTGGGTCACGAAATACCCCGGCGCCAGAAAGTAGGGCAGCACCACGATGCGGTCCACACCCTCCGCCACCAACCGATCCACGGTATCGGCGAACAGGGGTTCCGTATAGTTGAGGTATCCCACGGCGACACGATCCGCGATCCCCAAGGACGACAATCGATCGGCATGCCGATCGACGGCCTCCCCGGAGCCGCACAGGAGGGAGCCATGGGAAAAGAGCACCAGCGCGTCCACGCCGGGGATTATACTCGCCCGTTCCCACCGTCGGATACCCCCGCTCCGGCGCATTGCGTTGCAAACCAAAAGATCCCCCGGTCGAATCGACCGGGGGATCTCGTTTCGAATGCAAACCCTCAGGGCTTGAGCTTGAGCCCGGCGGGGTCCAGCGTGATCGTCGCCTTCTGGACGGCGGCGGCCAACCATTGCTGGAAGCGAGCACCGTTGCCGACCAATTTCGCAAGCTCGTCGTCCTTGTACTTCTTCTTCTCCGCGGGAGAGGCGTCCTTGCCGAGGCGAACCAGTTTGATCACATGGACGCCATATTGCGTCTTTACGATCGGGCTTATTTCGCCGGGTTTCTTGAGCGCAAAGGCGGCGTTCTCGAATTCCGGCACCATCATGCCGTTTTTCGCGAACCAGGGCAGCATGCCCCCCTCCACCGCGCTCGCCTTGTCGTCGGAGAATTTCTTCGCTGCGTCCTCGAACGTGATTTTCCCGGCCTTGATGTCCGCCACGATTCCTTCAAGTTTGGTACGGGCGTCCGCATCGCGCTTCGCCTGATCGTCGCCAACCGGCGGCTTTCCATCCGGGCCCGGCTGGGGCATCGTCAGCAAAAGGATGTGCTCGGCTCGGATCTGGTTGTCGATCGGCTGCACTTCCTTTTCGATCGTCTTGCCGAACGCCTTGCGACCAAGCAATTGCAGGCGCACGGTCCACTCGATTTCGGCTTCGGTCAGTCCATAGCGCGACGTTATCTCCGCGAACGTCATGGGCGTGCCGGTTTGCTGCATCATCGAAGCCACGATGCGGTTCTTTTCAGTGCGCACCTGCTCCGCCACTTCCGCCGGCGTGACCGCCACCCCATATCGACGGGCGGCTTCTTGGAGCACCGCCATTTGGATCAGCTTTTGCACGGTTTCCCGGGCGCCGCTCCGATTCAGCAGCTCGATCAGTTCGACCCGCGTAATGTCCCGATTGTTGACGCGGGCAACCACTCCGGCGGGCAATTTGATCGCGGCGGGCGGTTTGCTCTTGGTCGATACGGCTGCGGTGGGTTTGGCGGGCGTTTTGCCTCCGGTCTGGGCAGTCGCCGACCCGGCTCCCAAAGCGATCGTCGCCGCCAAGCCCAGAAGGGCGATGGATGGATTCATGATCTGGTGGTTCCCTCGCGAAACGGGGCCGGGATTCCCCGGCCCCGCTGGCTTCACGACGCGTCCGTTTCGTCCGTCGTCGGTTCGTCGATAAGTCCGCCAAGCACCTGACGGGCCGACTCGAGGTCATGCACCTCCAGCACGTCGCGGGCGGTCGCCCCGAGCACGTTGTCGATCTCGGGGATGTCGAGCAGCCCGATCGCCCGGCCGTCCTGGCTGACGACTTCGAGCGCCCGGTACTGGGCGAGGCCCGTACCCGCGGGAATGAGTCGTCCGATGATGACGTTTTCCTTCAGGCCCACGAGATGGTCGCGCTTGCCGCGCACCGCCGCCTCCGTGAGAACACGGGTGGTCTTCTGGAAGGACGCCGCCGAAAGGAACGAATCGGTGGCGAGCGACGCCTCGGTGATGCCGAGGAGCACCGGAACCGATGTGGCGGGACGTCCCACCACCCCCGTCTGCTGCTCCCGCGCCTCGATTTGTCGGTTCGAATCCTCGAGGGCGAAACGGTCCACAACTTGCCCGAAGAGGTACTCGGTGTCGCCATTGTCGACCACCTTGCGCTTCTTGAGCATCTGGCGAACGATCACCTCGATGTGCTTGTCGTTGATGTCGACGCCTTGCTGCTTGTAGACCTTCTGCACTTCGCCCACCAGATATTCCTGGAGGCCGCGCGGGCCTTGCAGCTCGAGCACCTTCTGCGGATCGAGCGGTCCCTCGGTCAAGCGGAAGCCCCGCTCCACCACGTCGCCGACCGCCACCGCCAATTCGCCGCGGTGCGGAACCAACGTTTCCTTGCGGACATGGACGAACTCGACGCCGGCCGCGCGGATACGCTTGGCGACCGCCTCCGTGATCGCCTTTTCCACCGGGCAGATCTCGTCGCGGGTCTCGGGATGGAGCACCGGTTCGGCGACCACCTCGTTGACGAGCCCCTTGGTCTCCTCGCCGACCTTGACCGGCGAGTGGATCACAACCTTGCGCAGACCACCTTCGGTCGGGATCGCGGCGACCCGGCCACCGAACTCCGTGACGATGGCCTTGCCCTTGGGCTGGCGCGCCTCGAAAAGTTCCACGACACGCAGGAGACCCCCGACCTGTTCCTCGGCAACCTTGAGGAGTTGCTGGACTTGGCGCTGCTTCTCACGCGCTTGGCCTTCGCCTCCGAGCGAGATATGGCCCTTCTCCTGATCCTCGAAGAGCATCTGGAGATTCTGGTTGCGCTGCCGGCGGACGTTGGCGACACCGGTGAGCTGGTTCGCCGTGGCGACCCCTCCGGTATGGAACGTTCGCATGGTGAGCTGAGTGCCCGGCTCGCCGATGGACTGCGCCGCGATGATGCCCACCGCGACTCCTTCCTCGACCAGGCGACCGGTCGCCAG
>JBJTRZ010000241.1:0-4614 GCA_046076415.1 Armatimonadota bacterium | reverse complement strand
GCCTTTGGAAGATGGTGGGACCTCTGGCGGGAACAGGGCTTCGCCGTTGTGGCGGATGCTTGGAACGCGGGCCGCGACACCGAGGCCTTCCGTTCGTTTCGGATCGAGGGACGCGACGAGGTTTGTTCGGTGGCCGGTATTTCCGAGGATGGTCGAGTTTCCATCGAACGACCGGACGGATCCGTCCTTCAATTGCCGGCGGTTTCGGTCCTGTTGGGGGATGAATAGTCGATGGCGACCGCGGTCACCACGGCCACCGATCCCGCCCCCGAGCGCCGCGCCGAGGCCGCCCGTTTGGTGTCCGCGAATGGATGGCGGCTGGAACCGCGCCGGAACCGTTCCTTCGACGTGCTCTTCGCGGAATGCCCGGGTATCGACCGCTTCGTGGTCTGTCAAAAGGATCGATTGCTTTTGGTCGGTGTCGACGGATGGCAGTTCTTCTTCCATCCCAACATGGCCTATTTGCGCTTGGGAAACCTTTTGCGCGGCGGTCGCGATCTGCTGGTCGAGGCCGCCGACCTTCGCCCGGGCGACCATGTGCTCGACGCCACGCTTGGATTCGGTTCCGAGGCGATCCTTTGCGCGTATGCCGTCGGCGACGAGGGCCTGGTCGAGGCGATCGACGCCTCCCCGGAAATCGCGTGCGTCGTTGCGGACGGACTTTCCCGTCGGGTCACCGCGCACGCCGGTCTGAACGCGGTGATGCGCCGCGTGCGGGTTGCACCCGCGCGGCATCATTTGGACTGGCTGCGCGGGTACGGGGACAAATCCGTGGACGTGGTGTGTTTCGATCCGTTTTTCGAGACCCCGCTCGATGCGGAGGAAGCGCTCTCGGGGCTGCGCAATTTCGGTGTGCACGCGTCCCTGTCGCGAGAAGCCCTCGACGAAGCATGCCGTGTTGCGCGTCGCCGCGTGGTGGTCAAAGGCCCGCGCTGGTCATCGACGTTCGACGAACTTGGCATCCGTGAACGCGTGGGTTCGCGTTCCGGGAAGGTCGTGTACGGCGTGTTGCGGCGCGACGCGTCCGGCTGAGGCGTTCCACGGCGGGGAGCCATGGTAACTTCCGGGAAATCACGGATTGGGTACAGTTGCCCAACCTCGCCGGCCGACGGGCCTGCTCCAGCCCGAAAAAAAGGGGCGAGGTCGACGAAAGGAACCCGCCCATGCGTCGCGTCCGAATTCCCGGATGTCCCCTCACGATCAGCGAATTCAAGGTATTGGAGTACGCCGTTCGTTTTCCCGGAGCCACTCCGGGGCGACTGGCAGAGGAGCTGGACTGCTCGGTGAACACCGCCCGCACCCACCTTGCGAACATCCACGAAAAGATGGGGGTCTCCACGCACACCGAAATGGTGGTCCGCGCGGTCCAATACGGCTGGGTCGCGTTGCCCGAACCTCCGCTCCCCCGGTTCACGTGGCGGTTGCGTCGCCACGACAAAGTGGAAGCGTGAAATCCTCGGGCGGGGACCGTGGCCGGCCCCCGCCCGCTAACCGATCGGAAGCGATGTCCCGTGCGCCAAGAGGGCACGGGCAGCCGCGACCACCCCATCCACGTCCATGCCGACTTGGCGGCGCAGGATCGGGATCGAACCGTGTTCCACGAAACCGTCGGGCAAGCCGATGCGGCGCACCCGCACGTCGCTGGCCCCCTGATCCGCGAGCAGCTCGAGCACGGCGGATCCGAAGCCCCCCGCGATCGTTCCGTCCTCCAACGTGAGCACCCGTCCCGTGCGCCGGGCCGCACCCAGTATGGCCCCCTCGTCGAGCGGTTTCGCCCATCGGGCGTTGATCACCTCGGCATGCACGTCGTTCTCGTCGCGAAGTCGACGGGCGGCTTCGAGCGCCACCGCCACCATCGGGCCGTAGGCGATGAACGAGAGGTCGTCGCCGCGCAGCAGGGTCTCCGATTCGCCAAGACGGATCGGGGCCGGATTCGCGTCGATAGTCTCGCCGCCGCCCCTCGGATACCGTAGGGCGATCGGACCCTCGCGGTGCTGCAAGGCCCATCGAACCATTTCGCGAAGTTCGGGAATGTCCTTGGGCGAAAGCAACGTCATGCCTGGAATCTGCCGGAGGTAGGCGATGTCGAGGGCGCCATGGTGGGTCGCTCCGTCGTCGCCGACCAATCCGGCGCGATCGATGGCGAACACCACGGGAAGACCTTGGAGCGCCACGTAGTGGACGATCTGGTCGTAGGCGCGTTGCAGGAACGTCGAGTAAATGGCGCAGACGGGGGTGAATCCCTCCGCCGCCAATCCCCCGGCGAACGTGACGGCATGCTGCTCGGCGATGCCCACGTCGAAGGTGCGGTGGGGAAACTTGTCGGCGAATTTGGCGATGCCCGTGCCGTCGGGCATCGCCGCCGTGATCGCGACCACCCGGTCGTCGTTGACGGCCACTTCGTTGAGGGACTCCACGAACGCCTGCGTGAACGTGATTCCCGACGCCTTGCGTTCGAGTTTGCCGTCGTCGACATTGAAGCCGGTCACCGCGTGCCAGGTTCGCTGATCGCCTTCGGCGGGTTCGTAGCCCTTGCCCTTGGTGGTGAGCACGTGGAGCAAAACGGGTCCCTTGACCTCGCGGGCATGTTCGAATACGTCCACCAACCGCGCGATGTCGTGACCGGGAAGCGGACCGATGTACTGGAATCCCAGTTCCTCGAAGAACAGTCCGGTGTTGGCCGGGGACGTCCAGTGGGTGGCGGCGTGCTTCGCACCGGAGGCGGCCTTGTACAACATTCCGTCGCGCGGAAGGGTGGACTTCACCTTCGACTCGACCCGTTGGTAGGCCGGGTTCAGGCGCAACTTCGACAACATGGTCGCCATCGCGCCCACCGGTTCGGCGATCGACATATTGTTGTCGTTGAGCACGACGATCATGTTGGTCTTCAAGTCGCCGATGTTGAGCATGGCTTCGAGCGCCATCCCCCCGGTCATCGAACCGTCGCCGATCACGGCAACGACCTTTTCGTCGGAGCCACGGAGGTCGCGGGCCTGGGCGAAACCGAGCGCGGCCGAGAGCGACGTGCTGGCATGCCCGGCGCCCCATTGGTCGTAGGGGGATTCGTCGCGGCGGAGGAAGCCCGAGATTCCCCCGTGCTGCTTGATCGTGTGCAGGCGCTCCCATCGTCCCGTGAGCATCTTGTGCGGGTAGCACTGATGGCCAACGTCCCAGATCACCTTGTCGTGCGGAATCCCGAACGTTTTGTAGAGCGCGATGGTCAACTCGACCACGCCGAGGTTGGGCGCGAAATGGCCACCCACGCGGGCGATGGTCTCGATCAACCCGCCGCGCACCTCGTCGGCGAGATGGACCAAAGTTTCGGTATCCATCGCGCGCACGTCTTCGGGGCCGCGCAATCGGTCGAGCAGGGGATATTCGGGCATGGTTTGTCGCTCTATACTTTGCCGGGCAAAGCAAATGTTCCTGCGTTGCAATCGGCGAACGCATCCGGCACCCAATTCAACCTCCCGCGATGCCGGGAAGTTCCGGGCGTTTGCGGGTTACTCCGGTTCCGCGCTGCCTTCGAGCACCAGGCCCTGGGTTTCGGGATGGATGTCGTACCAGAGTGCGAGCGCGTCGTGCAGGTGCCGCGCGTAGCGGTAATGCGCTCCCGTGCCGGTGCGTAGTTCGGCCTCGTACAGGAACTTGTCCGCCGTGGTCGTGTGTTCGAACAGGAACTGGCTGCCGAGGAGCAATTCGTGCACGTACCCGGCGTCGTCGCGGAGCAGGCCCTCCCGCGCCGCGCGCGTGGCGGCACGACCGACTTCGGCGAGGCCCTCGGGGAGGGGGGCGTCGCCGGGCGCCTCGTCCTGGGCGGCGTAGAAACCCACCGGATTCGGGGGGCAGTATTTGGTTCCGGTCCGGTGGCGGTTCAGGTCACGGATTTCCGCGATGGCCATGGCGTCCCAGCCGAACCGAACCCCCGTCCGCCGCAAGCCTTCTCCAAGGTACGCGTACCGGTTGTCGTGGAGCGCCAGGTCGCCGGCGAGCACGGTCGGATCGGCTCCCCGCGCGGGAAATACTTCCAGGAACGCGGTGGGAGGCGCATCCGTGGGAGCGCGCGGTTCGTCGATATGGGGATGGGGCACTTGCGCCCGAGCCCGGGCCGCATGCCGCTCCCGGCGCAGGCCTTCGGCTTGGGACTCGAGCGGTCGCGCGTGGCGCAGCAGGCGCGGTGTCGCCCGGCCGAGTTCCTCGCGGATCGCGTTTCCACAGGCCACCGCCTCCGGCAACGGATGGGAAAGCAGGAATTGGCAGACGCCGACCCAGGCCCGGGCCGACATCGTGAGCATCACGTTCGTGGCGCAGGCGACGGGGAGGAAGTACCGGGCGCGATCGAAGGCGTAGTTGCGGCGCATGCGTTCGACCGCCTTCGGTGGGGTGCCGGCGGGAATGCGAATCCGCTCCGGGTGCCGTCGCCCCTGATCTTCCCAGTACGAGAGCGCCTGTTGGTAGGCCGTGAACGCGGTGTCCATACGCGCCAGCCATGCGGTCGCCTGGCCTTCCGGTACGCCGAGGCGCTCGGGCGGGACCAATGCCGATCGGTCCATCCGCAGGTACCGGGTCGACGACTCCTGCCCCCCGGCGACCGGGGAAATGGTCCAAAGCAAG
>JBJTRZ010000240.1:0-4843 GCA_046076415.1 Armatimonadota bacterium | reverse complement strand
GCTGGAGGCCGCCGCCGCCGGGATGGCGATCGTCTCCACGAACCAGCGCGGCCCGGGCGAGATCATCGAGTCGGAACGCAGCGGCTTGCTCATCCCGCCAGGGGACGGCGAGGCACTCACCCATGCCCTCCGCCGCGTGGTCGCCGATCGAAACCTACGGGAATCCCTGCGCAAGGGAGCGGTCGCGCGGGCTCGGGAGTACACTTGGAGCAGGACGGCGCAGGATCTCCTGCGCGGCTACGAACGGGCCATCGCGGCGGCGAAGCCCAACGCGACGACCCCGCGGTAGCGGCCCGGTTCGGGCAGGAGCACGACCATGGACGAAAAGACGATTCGAATCGACGATCGATTGACGCGGCCGGTGACGCCGCTCGACCCGGCGCGGCGCGAAAACGACGGCCCGGGCCCGGTGCGCCCGGAGGTCGGTCGGCCCGAGCCCCGCAACCTGATGGACCGAATGCGCAAGGTCGATCCCAAACTCGGGCGCAACTACCGACAGCGCAGCGGCGAGTAATTCGTGGACAACCCCGCGCCCGATTTCGCCACCCTCGTCGGCTGGAATCCGTCCGTGGCCGCGCCGAACGCCGCGTCGGATGCGTTCGGGTCGGCCGACATCCACGGCACCACCGTCATCGCGGTGAAGTACCGCGACGGCGTGCTCACGGTGGGCGACCGCCGCGCCACCGGCGGCTCGGCGATCATGTACGACAAGGCCGAGAAGGTCCTGCCCCTCGACGACCACACGTTGATGGCCATTTCCGGCTCGTTCTCGCGCGCCATGGAATTCGCCCGCTATCTGCGCCATGCGTTCAAGTACTACGAACGTTCGCAGCTGCAGACCCTGAGCCTCGACGGCAAGCTCAATGAAATCGGTCGCCTGATGGCCGGCAACATGGCCGGAGCGATGTCGGGCGTGGGCCTGGTGATCCCGGTCGTGGCGGCGTGGGACGCGGCGCGCGGCGAAGGGCGCATCTTTTTCTACGATGCCGGTGGGGCGCGCTTCGAAACGGGCGAGTACGGGGCCGCGGGCTCGGGCTCGGGGCCCATCCGCGGCGCGTTCGAGTACGTGGTGCGCACCAAGGGGCCGTTCGCCGCGAAGGATTTGGAAACGGCGCTCGGCGAGGCGCTCGCGCTGCTGGAAATCGCCGCCGACCTCGACTCCGCCACCGGCGGCGCGTCGAAGGTGCTCCCCATCGCCCGCGTGGTGACCGCGCAGGGAGTCGCCGACGTGCCGTCCGACCTGCTGGCGCGCGCGGTGGAAGGCGTCGTGAAGACGGGAACGGCCCTCTGACCATGTCGTACAACTTTCAGGATTTCAACGACGCGATCGCACAGCGCAACGAGTTCGTGGAGCGGCAATTGGCCGGCGGCTCGCCGGTGGTGGGAGTCGCGTGCGCCGACGGCGTGGTGCTCCTCGCCCTGCGCGGCGCGCAGCGCAAGTGCTACGACATCTACGACCGGATCGCGATGGGCGCGCTGGGCAAGCAAGCGGATGTGGAGGCGTTGCGGCTCGCCGCCATCGACTCCGCGCATCGCGAGGGTTTCCAGCGCTCCGAAGCCGATGTTTCGCTGCAGCGGCTGGTTGGTTTCGGACTGTCCCCGGCGGTGAAGAAGGTCTACAACGACCAGCGCACGGTGCCGCTCGTGCTGCGCGCGCTCTTCGCGGAGGTGGGCGACGCTCCGGACACCGATCGCTTCTTCCTGCTCGGATACGACGGGGAATTCGCCTCGCGCGAGGGTGCGGCGGCGGTGGCCGGATCGCCCGCGGCCGAGGACGCGGCGGTGTCCGTGCTGCGATCGGCCGCCCCCGCCAACCTCGCGTCCGCGCTTGCGGCGTGCCTCGAGGCGTGGGGCGTCGCCCGGGCCCATCACACCTTCGCGCCGGGCGACTCCGGCGCCGAGCCCGAAATCGACTCCGAGGCCGGGCGGGCCGCGGTCCGCGACGCGTTGGCGCAGGGGCTGGCGGTGGAGGCGGTGCTGCTCGAGCGCGATGCGCGCCGCGAGGCGCGCTGGAAGGTCGTGGCCGCCGATGCGGTCGCGGCGGCGGTGGCCGGCCTCGGCTGACCCGGGCCGGGCCCCTTTCGCGCCGTGGGAACGGGCACGGCACCGTGCCATAATGGGACGTTATGTCCGAGACCCAGCCCGCCGACGCCGATAGCCATGCCCTGCGGGTGCTCGAGTATGGCCGCGTGGCGGAGCTGCTCGCCGAGCGCACCGCGTGCGCGCTCGGCCGGGAACGTGCCCTTGAACTGACCCCCACCCCGGTTTTCGCGTTCGTGCAGGAGCGCCAACGCGAGACCACCGAGGCGCGCAAGGTGGTGGATGTCGCCGGGCTGTTTCCCTTCGGCGGCGTGCACGATGTGCGGCGTTCGCTCGCCGACGCCGAGATCCGCCGCAACCTGCTGCCCCACGCCCTGCTCGATCTCGCGTCCACCCTCGCCGGAGCCGGCCGGCTCAAATCGTTCGTGCTGCGCCACGCCGAAATCGCGCCGCTGCTCGCCGACCGGGCGCGGGCCATCGAGGAATTTCCTGGGGTTCTCGCCGAGATCGAACTCTGCATCGGGCGCGGCGGCGACGTGCTCGACTCGGCGTCGCCGGCGTTGGGTGCCGTCCGCGACAAGATTCGCCTCACCGCGCGCGGGATCGAGGAGAAGCTCAACACCATTTTGAGTTCGTCGGCCACCCGCGGAATGCTCATGGGCACGCAGGTGGTGCTGCGCGACGACCGGCGGTGCCTGCCGGTCAAAGCCGAATTCAAACGGTCGTTCCCGGGCATCGTCCACGACCAATCGTCCACCGGGGCCACCCTGTTCATCGAGCCCATGCCGGTGGTGCAGCTCAACAACGCGCTGCGCCAGCTCGAGTCGCAGGAGCGCCGCGAGATCGACAAGGTGCTCGAGCGGCTCACCAACGCGGTGCATCGCATCGGCGCGCGGGCGTCGGCCACGGTCGACGTGGTGGCGTATTTCGACCTCTTGTGCGCGAAGGCGCGCCTCGCGATCGACATGGGCGCGGTGGAGCCGAAGGTCAACCGCGAGGGGGAGATCCGCCTCGACGAGGCGCGGCATCCGCTGCTCGATCCGGAGACCGTGGTGCCGGTGAGCGTTCGCCTCGGCAGCCGGACCCGTGCGCTGCTGATCACCGGTCCCAACACGGGCGGCAAGACCGTGACCCTCAAGACCGTGGGATTGCTCACCCTGATGGCCCAGGCGGGCCTGCATGTGCCGGCGCGGTCCGGCTCGGAGCTGGCGCACTTCGACCAGGTGTTCGCGGACATCGGCGACGAGCAGTCGATCGCGCAGAGCCTGTCGACGTTTTCGGGGCACATCGTCAACATCGTGGGCATCCTGCGCCGGTGCGGGCGCCGGGCGTTGGTGCTCCTCGACGAACTCGGGGCGGGCACGGATCCGGCGGAGGGGGCCGCGCTGGCCAAATCGATACTCGCCGACCTGCTCGACCACAACGCGCGCATCGTCGCCACGACCCACTACGGCGAGCTCAAGGAGTTTGCGTTTTCCCGCGACGGGATCGAGAACGCGTCGGTGGAATTCGATATCGAAACCTTGCGCCCGACCTACCGTTTGTTGCAGGGCGTGCCCGGGGCCTCGAACGCGTTCCATATCGCGCGGCGGCTCGGCATGCCGGCGCGGGTGGTGGACGCGGCGGAGGGCAGTCGGTCGGAGGCGGCGGGGGATTCGGCGGAGGTGATGGTCCGGCTCGAGAAGGCCAAGCGCGACGCGGACGAGGAGCGGCGCAAGGCCGAGGCGTACCGGCGCGATTTGGAGAACCTGCGGCGCAAGTACGAGCAGCGCCTGCAGGATTTGGAACTGCTCCGCAGTCAGGCCAAGGAGCGCGCGGCCGAGGAGGCGCGCCTGGTGATCCGCCAGAAGACCGAGAAGATGGACAACATCATCTCGGAGCTGCGGCGCATGGGCAAGGAGGGGCGCAAGACCCAGAGCGCGCGCAAGCAGATGCGCGAAGCCGCGGTCGAGATGGTCGGGGGCATCGGGTTCGAGCGGGCGCCGGAGCCGGTGGATCCCGCCGACGTGCCGGAGTCGTTGCGCAAGGGGGAGACCGTGCGGGTGACCAGCCTCGGGGGTGCCGAGGGCGTGGTGCTGGCGGATGCCGAGGACGGGGACGTGTTGGTGCAGGTGGGGATGATGCGCGTGACCGTGCCGATCGCGGGATTGCGCCGCCCGGGGGGCGGTGGGGCCGCGGTGTCCTAGGCCAAAGCCGAGTCGAAACCGGGCGCGCGGGCGTCGGGGGGTGGAGCGGGGTCGGTGGCGGCGCTCGCGATGCGCAAGGCCGCGGTGGTGGAGCCGGAGATCTCGCTGATTGGTTTGCGCGTGGATGCGGCGTTGCCGCGGCTGGACAAGTGGCTCGACGACGTGTGCGCGGCGGGCCTCGAGAGCGTGCGCGTGGTGCACGGCAAGGGTACCGGGCAGTTGCGCAAGGCGGTGTGGGAGCATTTGAAGGGCGACCCGCGGGTGGGGAGCTATGTGATGGCGCATCCCGACGCCGGGGGGGCGGGCGCGACCGTGGTGGTGTTGCGGGATTAGGGGAGGTGGGTTTGCCGGTGGTTGCGGCAGGCCTTACAATCACGGCGCATGAGCGATCCGTTGCGGGAGATTTCGGAGTGGCTGTCGGCGCTTGGCGTCGCGGCGTCCGATCAAGCGGGTGTCGATGACATACGCGAGCCCAATCGCCGGCGAACGATGCTGCTGGGTCGATATGTCCATGCGATGCGCCGGATCCCGTCCGGCACGTACTTGATGGGCGGCGAGTACGGGACCGCAAAACACCGGGTTGCGCTATCAACGTTTCGGATGGGTTCGACTCCGGT
>JBJTRZ010000239.1:0-3165 GCA_046076415.1 Armatimonadota bacterium | reverse complement strand
TCCACCCGGAAGGACCGGGTGGACTTTTCTTGGAATGCGGTTCGCGGGATCAGCCCGCACCCATCAGCGCTTCGAGAACTGGAAGCCACGGCGGGCACGCTTGCGGCCGTATTTCTTGCGTTCCTTGACACGCGGATCCCGCGTGAGGAATCCACCACGCCGCAGCACGGTGCGCAGATCCGGCTCGGCCTCCACCAACGCCTTGGAGATTCCATGGCGCAGCGCCCCGGCTTGACCGGAGATACCGCCGCCCAGCGTCTTCGCCATCACGGAGTAGCGCCCTTCGGTGCCCGTGGCACGGAAGGGTTGGAGGATCAACGCCTCCAGGGTCCGCCGGCAGAAATATTGGGCCAACGTCTTCTTGTTGACCGAGATCTCGCCATCTCCGCTGGAGAGCCAGACCTTGGCAACGGCATTCTTCCGCTTGCCCGTACCGTAGTATCGCGTCGTATCCGCCATGATTACGCTCCTGCCTCGGCCTTGCGCCGGGCGCTGCCCTTGAGCTGGGCTTCGTGCCGGGAAAGTCCCTCGTCGCCCGCGTAAACGCGGAGCTTCTTCAACGTCTTCGCACCCAGGCTGTTGTGGGGCAACATGCCCTTGACGGTGCGATAGATCGCGTACTCGGGGCGCTGCTCGAGCAACGTGCCCCGCGCGATTTGACGGATACCGCCGGGATACAGGGTGTGCCGGTAGATCGGTTCATCGGCCTTGTTGTTGCCGGTGTAAACGGCACGCGCAGCGTTGATGATGATCACATGATCGCCACAGTCCATATGGGGGGTGAAAATAGGCTTGTGCTTGCCGCGCAGCAACTTGGCCGCTTCGGCGCACAGCCGCCCCACCGACTGACCGGTGGCATCGAGGACGACCCAGTCGCGCTGGATATCATCCGGTTTCGCCGTATACGTCTTCATTTCCGCATTCCTTTTGTTTCCGCAAGAACCACCCGTTGGCCCGTGTACTCCACGGCCATCAGGCACAACCCCTTCGCCGGTGCGATCGCTGGGCACCGGTCCGGATCCTTCGAAGCAAGGATTTCCCCCGCTTCCACCACCGGCATCCGCCCAAGTCCGATTTGAACCAGTGTGGCAACCAGCGCCCGAACCATATGCCTCAAAAAGGCATTGCCTTCGATCGACACCAAAACCATTCCACGCCACCGTCGAACCGCGATCCGCCGAACTTGGCGCACCGTGGAAAGTTCCACGCGGGCCGCCCGACCGAACGCCGCATAATCGTGCGTTCCCACGAGCAACCGTGCCGCGTCGCGCATACGCCCCAGGTCCAACGTCCCCGGCATATGCCACGCGAACCGACCCCGAAGCGCGGAACGAGGGCTCCGATTGACGATGCAGTACAGATAGGATCTTCCCGTCGCATCGAAGCGACTGTGAAAACCCGCCTCCACCTGCACGCACCTTCGCACCGAGACATCCTTCGGGAGCACTCCATTGAGATTCCCCTGAAGTCTTCGCGGCTCCAGATGGTCGTCCAAATCGAAATGAACGACCTGCCCCAGCGCGTGCACTCCCGCATCCGTCCGCCCTGCTCCGTGCACCCGGACCGCCCGGCCCGTGACACGCTCGATGGCGCGTTCCACCTCCCCTTGGACCGAGCGCCGCCCTTCGCCAAGGTACTGGAAGCCGAGGAAGTCGGTTCCGTCGTACTCCAGCGTCAGGCGGTAGCGCCGACCCGTTCCTCCGTGGGCCTCGTCAGCCGTCGACAAACTCCAGAATCACCACCGGCGCGCCATCGCCGCGTCGGGCCCCTTTGCGAGCCATTCGCGTGTATCCGCCCGGCCGATCCTTGAACGCCGGTCCGATGACGGTGAAGAGTTCCTTCACGATCGCCTCGTCGTCGGCGCTCTTGCCACCGATGTAGGTGCGCGCCACGCGGCGCGAATGGACCGAATCCTCCTTCGCGCGCGTCACCAACTTCTCCAGCACCGGCTGAAGGTCCTTGGCCCGCGTCTCGGTGGTTTCGATTCGCTTGTAAATGATCATGGAGCGCAGGAGGCCCTTGAGCAGCGCCCTCCGCGCATCCGAGGCGAGGCCGAATTGGCGTCCCGCAATACGATGTCGCATGGTCGTTTTCCCTTTTCAGTCTTCGCCATCCGCGGAAAACTCCACCCCTTCCGAATCCTTGAGGGCAAGGTTCAGGGTGGCGAGCTTTTCCTTGACCTCGGTCAGCGACTTGCGACCGAAGTTCCGGATGTTCATCAAATCGACCTCGGAGATCTGAGTCAGTTCCCCGACGGTCAACACGTTGGCCTTCTTGAGGCAGTTGTAGGTGCGAACCGAGAAATCGAGTTCCTCGATCCGGGCGTCAGGAACACCACCGCCCGCACCGCCGATCGGAGCCGACGGCATGAACGGACGGATGGGCGCGCCACTGACCTCCACGAAGCGTTGGAAATGCTCCTGAAGCATTTGGGCCGCACGGGTGACCGCCGCAAGCGGTTCTATCGTCCCGTTCGTAACGACCTCGATGGCCAAACGCTCGTAGTCGTTGCGATTTCCGACGCGGGTCGGGTCCACGGTGTAATTCACCTTGCGGACGGGACCGTACGCGGCGGGCACCGGAATCTCGCCGATGATCTCGGTCCGATTGACGGAGCGTTCGGGAATCACGTATCCCCGACCGCGTTCCACGCGCATTTCAATGTAGAGCGAGGCGGTTTCCTCGGAAATCGTGGCGAGGTAGGCCTCGGGGTTCACGACCTCGACGTCCGAGGGACAAATCACGTCCGCACCGGTGATGCGCCCGACGCCGCGGGCATCGATGCGGATCTGCCGAGGCTCGTTGTCGAGTTCCTCGTCGGTGTCGTTCGCGTCGATGTGGACCGCAAGTTCCTTGAGATTGAGGAAGAGCTCGGTGGCATCCTCCTTGAGCCCGGGAATGGTCTGGAACTCATGCTGAACGCCTTCGATGCGCACGGACGTGACCGCGGCGCCCTCGATCGACGAAAGCAGCACTCGTCGCAACGAGTTGCCGAGCGTGACCCCGTAGCCCGGCTCGAGCGGCTCCACGACGAACTTGCCGAAGTTGCCGTTCTCCTCCACGACCTGGATGCTCGGGACCACCGTTTCGGGTATTGCCATAGCGTCTCCTTCTGCTCCGCAACGCGGGAGCGTTCCCGTCAGCGGGAGTAGAACTCGATGATGA
>JBJTRZ010000238.1:0-1537 GCA_046076415.1 Armatimonadota bacterium | reverse complement strand
TGCGCAGCCGCGGCGTGGTGGCGTGCCCCTCCGCGCTTTCCCCGGGTTTCCCGGCCGATTGGGCGTCGCGCGGCTACGCATCCATTGGAATGACCGCGCAGGCCGCCTACGACCCCGCCGGAGTCGAGGGGTTCCCGGCGGCGCTTTCGCTACCCGCGATCGACGAACCGGCTCGGGTTCCCCTGTTCACCGACACGCCCAACGCTCCGACCGGCGGGAGCCTCGGCAAGTATCGGGGCCACACGTTCGATCCCTGCGTGGCAGCGGGCAAGCCCAACGCGCTCGACCCGCGTCTGGGCACGCCGCTCGTATCCGACCGCGATCTGGTCAAGGAACTTGCCGCGCTCTCGGCAGGCCAACTCAAACCGGTGTGGGCACGGCACTTCTCGACCGGCCGCGACGACGGCCGTGCGACCATTGTCCATGCCGATGGTCACGTGACTTCGTTCTCGGCGCGGTCGATTCTGGCTCAGGAAAACGGTGCGAACCTGCTCTGGCGCTTCCGCGGCTGCCCCTGACTTTTCGAATCAACCAACCCGTCAGGCGAGGATTTCGCGAACGACGTTTCCGTAAACATCGGTCAAACGTTGGTCGCGGCCCTGGAAGAAATACGTCAACTTGGTGTGGTCGAAACCCATCAAGTGCAGCAACGTCGCGTGGACATCGTGCAAGTGCGTTTTCCCCTCCACCGCGGCGAACCCGAATTCGTCGGTGGCACCGTGCTCGACACCGCCCTTGACGCCCGCGCCGGCCATCCACATGGTGAAGCCGTAGGGGTTGTGATTGCGTCCGGGCGCGCCGACGCCTTCGGAAAACGGCATGCGCCCGAACTCGCCGCCCCAAACCACCAGCGTTGATTCAAGCAGCCCGCGTCGTTCCAAATCCGTGAGCAACGCGGCGATGGGTTGGTCGGCTTCCGCCCCATGTCGGCCATGGTTTTTCTCGACCGATTCGTGGGCGTCCCACGTTTCCTCGAGATGCCCTCCACCCGAATACAGTTGGATGAAGCGCACCCCGCGTTCCACCAACCGGCGCGCGATGAGGCAATTGCGTCCGAACTCGTCCGTGGGCGCCGTGCCCACCCCGTACAGGTCCAGCGTTTCCCGCGACTCCTTGCCCAGATCGACCGCTTCCGGAACCTCGGACTGCATCCGATAGGCGAGTTCGTAGCTCTGGATGCGGGCGGCAAGATCGTCGCCACCTGGACGCGCATCCAGGTGAGCCTGGTTGAATTTCTGCAACAAATCGATTTCGCGGCGCTGCACCTTGGGGTCGAGCGGGCCTCGAAGATCCAGCACCGGATCGCCCGCCGGCCGGAACAACGTGCCTTGGTAGGCCGCGGGCATGTATCCCGCGCCCCAGTTGGGCTGCCCGCTGATCGGCCCCCCGCGTTTGTCGAGGATCACCACGTATCCGGGAAGGTTGCGATTGGGCGTTCCCAAACCGTAGACGGCCCAGCTGCCCAGCGAGGGCCGTCCGATCAACGGACTGCCGGTGTTGAGCGCCACCAACGCGGATCCGTGGGCGTGGCTGTCGG
>JBJTRZ010000237.1:0-4932 GCA_046076415.1 Armatimonadota bacterium | reverse complement strand
CCCGCGTCCAGGAACACCACCACCAAACCGGGCCGAAGCGACTCCACCACCGGCACAATCTCCTCCGCACGACCACATCGGGTATCGCAGACGAGGCAAAGCGGACCCGATGTGGTCGTGCGGAGGAGATTGTGCCGGTGGTGGAGTCGCTTCGGCCCGGTTTGGTGGTGGTGTTCCTGGACGCGGGCGACGACGAGCTGGTGCGCCGTTTCAAGGAGACGCGCCGTTCCCATCCATTGTTTCGGGCGGAGGGAGGCATCCTGCAGGCCATCTCCCGCGAGCGGGAGGTCTTGCGGGATCTTCGTGCCGCGGCCGATTGGCTCGTCGATACGTCCGTGCTCGAGCCCTCGGAGCTGCGCTCCCGGATTCGGGCACGGTTTGGAGGATCGGGGGATTCCGCACCGGCGATCTCCGTGACCGTCGCGTCGTTTGGTTTCAAATACGGCGTTCCGCTCGATGCCGATTTGGTCTTCGATGTCCGATTCTTGCGCAATCCCTACTACGACGGAGTGCTTCGGGAACGCGACGGGCTCGATCCCGCGGTGCGCGCCCACGTGGATGGCGACCCCCGCACCGATTGTCTGCTCGATCAGTTGACCAACTTGATCACTTGGGGGTTGCCCCATTATGTGGCGGAGGGCAAGGCCTACCTTACGGTCGCGATTGGTTGCACCGGGGGACGTCACCGGTCCGTGGTCGTGGCCGAGCGCATCGCCGAGGTCGTGCGTGAGGCCGGGTACGCGGTGATCGTGGAGCATCGGGACCGGGAGCGGCGCCGTTGAGTCATCCGGTCGGCCGCCGCGATCGCATCGTCAAGGGTTTCCAGTGGCTGGCGCCCGGTCTTCGCGTCAAACGGTGGCTGCTGCTCATTCCGATCGGGCTTGCCCCGGTCGTCGCCGGCGTGGCATTGCTCGTGGGGGTCCGGGTCACCGACTGGTTCGACACGGCTGCCAACATCGCGAGCGAGCGTACGGGAATCGAGATCACGGCTCCTTCCTTTTTCCTCCCCGTGGGAATCGGTGGCGTGCTCGTCGGTCTCTCGTGCATCCTTGCCGCGCTCATCGCCGTGAACCGGAGCATTGTTTCCGTCGTGTCTCCCGACGATCTATCCAACCTGCCGGAGGTCATTCGCCGAAAACGGCAATTGTCGCAAGGACTCCGGATCGTCGTGATCGGTGGGGGCACCGGTCTTTCGACGCTTTTGCGCGGGCTCAAACGGCATACGTCGAACCTGACGGCCATCGTGGCGACCACCGACGACGGCGGGTCCTCCGGGCTCCTCCAGCAGCAATTGGGGGGGATCCTTCCGCCGGGAGATATCCGCAACTGCCTGGTCGCCTTGGCCGACACCGAACCGTTGATGCAGGAACTCTTCCAGTACCGATTCAACACGCGCGATGATCGCGACGGATTGTCGGGCCACAGTTTCGGCAACCTGTTCCTCGCCGCGATGACCGAAGTCACCGGGGATTTCGAAAAGGCGGTCGAGGCGGCGAGTGCGATTCTGGCGATTCGTGGACGCGTCCTGCCATCGACGGTGGAACCCGTCGTGCTGGTGGGAGAAATGGCGGACGGGCGCGAGGTGACCGGCGAGAGTCGGATCACCAAGGACCCCGCACCTATTCGACGCATTCGCTTGTGCCCGGACGAGCCCAAGGCGTTGCCCGCGGCGCTCGACGCGATTGCTGAGGCGGACGTGCTGGTGCTCGGGCCCGGAAGCGTCTACACCTCCATCATTCCGAATTTGCTCGTGCCGGGCATAGCGGAGGCCGTCGCCACCTCGACCGCGTTGCGGTGCTACGTCTGCAACATCATGACCCAGCGCGGGGAAACCGATCACTTCGCGGCGTCGGATCATATCCGCGTGATCGCCGAGCACGCGGAGCCGTTTCTGGCACCGGGGCAACGCATCGTCGATCACGTGTTGATCAACGGCGCACGGCCCGACGCCGAGGCGATCGAACGTTATCATCGGAGTGGGAGCGATGTGGTTTCTCCGGACCACGAGGTGATTTCCCGAATGGGGTATCGACCGGTCAAAGGTACCTTCCTCGCTTCCAACGAGATGGTCCGCCACGACGCGGATCGTCTTGCGGATGCGATCGTGCGGCTCGCCGAGGAAGGCTGAGGTTTGGTGGAGGGACGGGACGGTCCGGTCGCGACCCGACGAGCCCATGTCGTTTTCTTCGATCTGGTGGCGTCATCGCTGCTCGCGGTGGAGGATCAGGTCCGCATGGTCGAGGAGCTGGTGCGGCGGATTCGGTCCGTTCCCGGGTTCACCCAGGCCGAGTCCGAGGGACTTCTGCACACGGTTCCTTCGGGCGACGGCCTCGCCATCGCGTTCGTTTCGTGTGCGGCCGACGCACTGGCGTGCGCGATCGCCGTCCGTGAAAGCACGCGCGATCTGGCCTTGCGCATGGGGGCGCATTCCGGGGACGTGGGATTCGGAGCGGATATACGCGGTGCCGGAACGGTTTTGGGAGACGGCATCAATGGCGCCAAACGCGCGATGGATTGCGCGCGCCCGGGGGAATGGTTGGCCACCGACGCTTTCGCGACGGCGTTGCTTGGGGAGGGGGTCGCTCCTTCGGAGCTTCGCGACGCGGGCGTCGTGGTTTCCAAGCACGGCGTCGTGCTGCGGGTGCATCGATGGGTCGATTCCGGAGTGGAACCCGATGGTCCCGGTCCGCGGCGTTCCGTATCCGGGGGTGGGTTGCCCGTGGACTCCGACCGCTACCTGGAGCGGGCGATCGCTTCCGAGTTTCGCGCGGCTTTCGCCCGACGGGATGGCGTTGTTTTGCTCAAGGGAGCGCGCCAAACGGGGAAGACCACCCTTTTGGCACGAACGCTGGCGTCGCTTCGGGGGGACGGCTCCTCGGTCGTGGTGACGGATATGCAGGCGATGGAAATCCATTCCGACATCGGGATCGATGGGATTTGCCGCAGACTTGCCTTGCAGTTGGGGGAGGATCTGAACCTCGCCACGGACCCGTTTGTCGATTGGAACGACGTGCGGGGGGCGACCGCGAATCTGGAGCGATTCGTCCGGCGCCATGCCTTGCCCGCGTGCGACAGCGGGTTGGTGTGGGCGATCGATGAAGCGGATCGATTGTTCGCGTATGAATGGGCAACCGCGTTGTTTGCCCTGTTTCGATCCTGGCACAACCGACGATCCCTCGATCCCGAGGGGCCATGGCGGCGCCTATCGATCGGCCTCGCCTACGCCGCCGAAGCCCATCGCTTCATCTCGGACCCTCACCAATCCCCATTCAACGTCGGTACCGCGTTCGTTCTCGAAGACTTTACTTTCGACGAGGCAAAGCGTCTGCCGGAGGTATGCCGGCGGTCCGTCGTTGCGTCCGAATGGGACGCATGGATTCATTGGACGAACGGTCATCCGTATCTGTGCCAGTTGGGCCTCGACGCGCTCTCCGACGGAATGTCGGTGGGGGATTTGGTGCGTGCGTCCATGAACTTCGAAGGTGCCGTTGGAGAGCATTTGCATCGGCTTCGAACCAGCCTTTCCGCGGTGCCTGGCGACCTCGAGGCGGTGGGTACGGTGTTGCGGGGCGAGGGTGCCGACCAAGCCGATGTCTTCCTGCGGTTGCGTTCCTCCGGAGTGCTGGTGGGACCGGATCGGCGTGCGGCTCGATTGAGGTGTCCACTGTACGCGCAGGGACTGGAACAATGGATGCGGTGACGGAATCGTCCGAAGCGTATGTGCGTCGGGTGCGCAGGGCGATAGGGTGCCGGTCGCTATGGCACCGAATGCGCCGATGGATTTGGCCGGTGCTTGCGGCGCTGGCGCTGGCTGGGTTGCGTGAGACGGGCTGGTGGGTGGGATTCGTATTGGTGGCGGGGATGGGGTTGCTGGGGGATGCCGTGTTGGGCCGCGCGGTTCGCGAGCGGGTCCGCGACATGCTCGTGCGAGGACGGTACGGAGCTGTGTCGTGGTTCGACGTGGCTGCGCTTCACGATGTCGTTTCCGTCCTCGCCGCATCCGCGGGAGGCGGCGAGCAGGACTTCACCGTCGTGCTCGGGGAGATCGAAGCCCACTTGCTGCACCGTGTGGATACTTTGCCCGCTCATCCCGCCAAGGAGCAGATTCGATTGGCGGGATTGCTGCTCGCCCGCATGTCGTGTCGTTATGCGACCGGGCTCGAGGATTCCGGCACCGAAGTTCGATTGATTCGGGCCGTCCTGTCCGCCTATCCGGATGCGATGCGCGCGGCGGTTCCCGATGTGGTGCGCATGCTGGCCGGTACCGCCCGCAGCGAGTCGCTGGTTCGGGTGGTCCGCCAAGCGTCGATGCCAAAAAAATGACCCGAACCCACTGATCGGTGCGTTCGGGTCGACTCTAGGTGTTTCTCGTGCAAAAGCACGGTACCGCATGGACCGTTCCAACCCCACCTCGTCGACGTAAAACCGGTATCGTTGCGGGGGCGCAAGTGAGACGAAGCAAAAACGGTCCCGCACGCGACGTGCGGGACCGTTTTCGTGTCAGGGACGATCAATAATCGTCGTGATGGTGGTGGTGATCGCCGGCCGGAGCGGGCTTTTCGGGCTTTTCGGCCACGAGGCTTTCCGTGGTGAGGATCAGCGAAGCGATGGATGCGGCATTGGAGAGCGCGTACCGGGTGACCTTCACCGGGTCGATGACTCCAAAGCCGACCATGTCGCCGTACTCGCCGGTCATGGCGTTGTAGCCCTGTCCGACCGGGAGTTCCTTGACCTTGTTGACCACCACGGATCCTTCCAGACCGGCGTTTTCCGCGATGGTCCGGAGCGGCTGCTCGAGTGCGCGCCGAACGATGGTCACGCCGACCTCTTCGTCGTGGTTGTCGGTCGCCACGGACTGCAGCGCCGGGGCGATGTTGATCAAGGCGACGCCGCCACCGGCGACGATGCCTTCCTCGACCGCGGCGCGGGTGG